>JAYGEB010000421.1:0-2523 GCA_046582595.1 Alphaproteobacteria bacterium
GCGTAAGGACTTCATCGCCACCGACGGCGCTTCCGATGAAACCGAGACCGCCTTCGTCGAGCGTTACTGGACCGATGTGTGGGATCGCGAAGGCGGGCCGAAGGGGGCCTATGACAAGATCCCGGGCAAGGCGGAGTACCGCATCATGGCGCCCTATATCGATCGCCTCCCCGAAGGCGCCAAGCTGCTCGACGGCGGCTGTGGCCTGGGCGACTGGACGGTCTATTTCAGCCGCAACGGCCACCCCACGACCGGCCTCGATATCAGCCGCGAGACCGTGGCGAAACTCAAGGAACTGTTCCCCGACGTGGATTTCGCGGTCGGCGATATCCGCCGCACCGGCCTGGCGTCCGCAAGCATCGACGGCTATTTCTCCTGGGGGGTGTTCGAGCATTTCGAGGGCGGGCTGAAGCCCTGCGTCGATGAGGCCTGGCGACTTCTCAAGCCGGGCGGTTATCTCTTCGTCTCCGTGCCCATGGACAATCTGCGCCACGCCCTTGGGGGCGCCATTACCGGCGTTTCCGAACCCTCCCCCGGCGCGCGTTTCTACCAGTGGCGGTTGACCAGGGCCGAACACGCGCGCGAGCTTTCCATTGTCGGCTTCGACGTGCTCAAGGTCGTTCCCATCCACAAGCGTCAAGGCGTGCTGCGGGCGCTCCATCACGGTCTCGGCCTGCATTTCGACTGGTTCTTCACCAGGGCGCTCAGCGCCGTCCTGGCGCCCTTCGTTCCCGGTCTACTGATCGCCCACATGATCCTGGCGGTTGCCCGCAAACCCGAATGATCGCGGCACGGGAAATCAACGGAGACGACCGGCTCGGACCCGCCGACAGGCTGAAGTATCTGTGGCTCAATCTATGGCGCAACTTGGCCGGCGGCGGCGCGCCGTTGAAATTCCATAGCTGGCGGCCGCCATCGAATATTCATCTCGACATCTTCTCTCCCAGCCGATGTCTGACCGAATCTTTCATCCGCCACCAACTGCCGTTATTGCAGGAACATCGTGACATTTCGGTGCTCGATATCTGCTGCGGCAGCGGTCGCACCAGCGCACTGCTGGCCGAGGCGGGCTATAGCGGGCATTACACAGGTGTTGATTTGGATGATCGATTCACAGCTGAAAAATGGGCGGATGGAGCCTTTCAAACCCGGTTTATCCAGGGCGACGCCCATGATTTGACCGATAGTGGGCCGTTTGATTTGATTTTTTCGATCT
This sequence comes from Alphaproteobacteria bacterium, assembly GCA_046582595.1. Taxonomy (GTDB): domain Bacteria; phylum Pseudomonadota; class Alphaproteobacteria. The sequence goes on from JAYGEB010000421.1 coordinate 1,217, forward strand.
CGGCGCTGGAACATATCCATGACGACACCCTACTGATTGCCCGCTTTGATGACATGCTGACGCCCGGCGGTATGCAAATCCATTTTCTTCCCGCCCCGGCTGGATTAGTGGTCTATCTCTGGCACGGCTACCGTCAATACAGTGCTCGGGCCATCGCTGAACGCTTCGGTGCTTCGGGGACTGAGGTCTACCGTTTGGGTGGGTTGGCGAGCTTTCTGCTTCATTTGATGGTGATCACCGGACCTGAAATTTTCTTGTCATGGTCCCCCCGGAAAATCTGGCCGCGATGGTACGCCTTTAAACTCGGTCTGTGCCTGCGCCTTGATAAATGGGTACCGGTCCTGCCGGTCGTCCATGTGGTTTGCCGTCGAAAATCTAAGGATTAGCCATGCAAGATTCCCAAAAATCAGCGCTTATTTTCGGTATATCCGGTCAGGACGGCGGCTACCTCGCCCGCCTTTTGTTGGAAAAAGGCTATATCGTTCACGGCACGTCCCGCGATGCTGAACTGGCGTCCTTTTCTAATCTCAAGACTTTAGCGATCCACGAACAGGTAACTTTTCATTCCGCCGCCCTGACCGATTTCCGCAGTGTTGTGCAATGCATCTCTCGCGTCTCACCCGATGAGATCTATAATCTCGGCGGCCAAAGCTCCGTGGGCCTGTCCTTCGAGCAGCCGGTCGAGACCATGGACAGTATCAGCACCGGCACCCTCAACATGCTCGAGGCTATCCGTTTCCTAGGCCGGCGCTTGCGCTTCTACAATGCCGGCTCCAGCGAATGTTTTGGCGACACCGACGGCCGGGCGGCGGATGAGACCACCGCCTTCCGCCCGCGCAGCCCCTATGGCGTGGCCAAGTCCGCCGCCTTTTGGGCGGTGGCGAATTACCGCGAGGCCTATGACCTGTTCGCCTGTTCGGGGATTTTGTTCAACCATGAATCGCCGCTGCGCCCGGCGCGCTTCGTCACCCGCAAGATAGTTTCGGCGGCGGCGCGCATCGCTGCTGGCGATCAGGAAAAACTGTTCCTCGGCAATCTCTCGATCCGCCGCGATTGGGGCTGGGCGCCGGAATATGTTCAAGCCATGTGGCTGATGATGCAGCAGGATTCCCCCGACGATTTCGTCATCGCGACGGGCGAGCCCCATTCCCTGGAGGAATTTGTCACGGCGGCCTTCGCCCATTTCGATCTGTCCTGGCGCGATCATGTGGAAATCGATGAGGCATTCCACCGCCCCACGGACATCGCCTGCGGCTTCGGCAACGCGGCGAAGGCGGCGGACGTCTTGGGCTGGCGTGCTAAGACCA
>JAYGEB010000495.1:0-1617 GCA_046582595.1 Alphaproteobacteria bacterium
CGGATCGCGCACCAATTGCATGGAGCAATTGTCGGCGTACATATGGCTCAATTCCACATCCGCGAAGGATTCGGCGTGCAGTTTGGTCACCTCGTCACGCCACAGCACGCCGGATTCCATGACATTGGCCTTCTCCACCGAGCAGACCCTGTTGCCGCGCTTGCGCGCCAGCTCGAACGCCAGCACGGTGACCCGGCGGATTTCCGAAGTGGTATAGGTTTGCGTGTTGAAACCCCGGCGCTGGCCGTCGGGCAGGGTTTCGATGCCGCGCGGTTCGCCAAAATAGATACCCCCGGTCAATTCCCGGATGATCAGGATATCCAGGCCCGAGACGACCTCTGGCTTCAAGGTGGAGGCATCGACCAGGGCATCGAAACAGATGGCCGGGCGCAGATTGGCGAACAGATCCATTTCCTTGCGCAGTCGCAACAGGCCGCGTTCGGGTTTCTGCTCGAACGGCAGGTCATCCCATTTCGGTCCGCCCACGGCGCCGAGCAGCACGGCATCCACCGACATGGCATCGGCCATGGTCTCATCCGTCAGCGGCGTGCCGTTGGCATCGATGGCGGCGCCTCCGACCTTGCCCTCGGTTATATCGAAACCAACGGCGCGGCGGCGGTCCATCCAATCGATCACATGGCGCACTTCACGCATCACTTCCGGTCCGATGCCGTCGCCGGGCAGTATCAACAAACGTTTGTTGGAGGCCATGGTTCGTTCACTCACTCACTATAATGGACGGGAATGGGGATAAACGCGGAATGCCTATTCCGCCGCGCCACTGTAAAGCCAGGGTTGGCCCGTTTTCTGCCGTTCCTCGAAGCCGTCGATGCGGTCCGTGCGCCGCATGGTCTGGCCAATATCGTCCAGGCCCTCCAGCAGGCATTGCTTGCGGAATGGGTCCATCTCGAAATTGAGCAGGCCGCCGTCGGGGCCGGTAATCTGCTGTTTTTCCAGATCCACGGTCAGGGTTGCGTTGGCGCCCCGGTCCGCGTCATCGAACAGCAATTCCAATTGTTCCGGGGTCACCTTGATCGGCAAAATGCCGTTCTTGAAGCAGTTGTTGTAGAAGATATCGGCAAAGGACGTGGAGATCACGCATTTGATGCCGAAATCCAGAATGGCCCAGGGCGCATGTTCGCGGGACGAGCCACAGCCAAAATTATCCCCGGCCACCAGGATTTTCGCCTCGCGGTAGGCCGGCTTGTTCAACACGAAATCCTCATTTTCGCCGCCGTCCTCGTGATAGCGCATCTCGGCGAACAGGTGCTTGCCCAGGCCGGCCCGCTGGATGGTCTTCAGGTATTGCTTCGGGATGATCTTATCGGTATCGATGTTGATGCCGCGCATGGGCGCGGCGACGCCGCTGACGGTTGTGAATTGTTCCATTTGCCGGTTCTCCTCCTGCCCTGCTAGGGCGTTTTCAACTGACGTTGAATCGCCGGGCCGCCCGCTCCCCCTCCCGGCCACCCACTGGGATCATGATCGATGGGTGGCCGGGAGGGGGAGCGGGCGGTTCAGACTGCATTGAAATGCTCTAGGCCATCTCGCGCACGTCGGTCAGATGACCGGCGATGGCGGCGGCGGCGGCCATCGCCGGGCTGACCAGATGGGTGC
>JAYGEB010000010.1:0-8408 GCA_046582595.1 Alphaproteobacteria bacterium
AATATTCCATAATATACATTATTTTTACTTTAATACAAAGACCACGTAACAATCGCATTGTGTAAAACAGACTATAACGCAGATATAACTAACGAATAGCCGAAAATCAATAGGTAAAACCGAATATTTTTAACTGCGACAATTCGCCGCGCATGGCACCGGAAGACCCGTTAAAAGGACAATTTAACCGGAGACTAATTTGGCGCGATGGCGAAGGGCGCGATGCGGCGGACGTTTTCGTCCAGGCGCAGCCGGTGATTGAGCGGCGGGTGGGCCCGCTGCGCGCAATCAAGCCGTTCACAGACGCGGCAGGAAACGCCCACTTCGGTGGCCGTCTGGTTGTTTTTCAGATCCATGGCGTCGCCGTAGACCAGATGCTTGGCTTGCGCCAGATCGCAGCCCACGGCGACGGCGAGGCGTGGCTGGCGGCCGCGGTGGCCGCCCAGGATCGGGTCCACCGTGCGCGCCATGGTCAGAAACGCGCTGCCGTCGGGCATGCGGGCCTACTGGGTGTGGATGCTGCCGGGACCGGCGAAGGCATCGTGGATTACCCAGCGCGGGCAGGCGCCGCCGAACCGGGCGAAATGGAAGCCCGCGCCGCTGAGGCGTTTGGAGATGTTGCCCGCATGGTCGATACGGATAAAGAAAAACGGAATGCCGCGCGCGCCCTTGCGCTGCAGCGTGGTCAGGCGGTGGCAGACCTGTTCGAAACTGACGCCGAAACGGTTTTGCAATATTTCCAGATCATGGCGCAATTCCTTGGCCGAGGCGAGGAAGGCGCCGTAGGGCATCAGGACCGCGCCGGCGAAATAACCGGCCAGACCGATCCGGCAGAGTTTTTCCGCATCGGGAGAGGATAACTCCGCCTTGGCCACCAGGCTGTCCAGCAACGCGCCTTGCGAGGCCAGGGCCAATTGCACGGCCATTTGAAAATTCCGCCCCGAGGGCGGCAGTATTTCCGACAGCAGCACGCGGCCGCGGTGAAAATCATAGCGGCGCAAGGTCTCGCCCATGATGTCCACGGGCATGATCTTGACGCCGATACCGTGCACGGTTTGCAGTTGCCGGGCCAGCCCTTGATAGAGATCATCGCGCTCCAGCTCCGCATCCCGGCACAGCGCCTCGGCGGCGGTTTCCAGTTCCGGAAAATGGTTCGACTGGGATTGCTGGTAATCGCGCACCTCCTCGATGGGAAACACCTGGGCGTCTAGGCCTTGAAGTTTGATGGGGTCGGCCAGGCGTTCGACCAGGGCCTGGGTATCCTCGCGCATTTCGGCATAGGCCTTGTACAAGTTCAGGATGGCCTGGGTGGCGGCGGGGGAGACCTCCGCCACCTCGCGGATTTCCTGCTCCCGCACCTTCAGGCCCTCGAACAATGGGTCGGAAAAGACTTCCCGCAGGCCGGCCGCCAAGGCCGCCGCGTCGTCCTGGGCAAATTCCCGCAGGTCGATGGAAAACACCCGGCCCAGCCGGAACAACAGCGGCACCGTGACCGGACGCTGGTTATGTTCGATCAGATTGAGGTAACTGGGCGAGATCTCCAGCATTTCCGCCATCTCGGTCTGGCTGAGATTTTGTTCCTGACGGTAACGCCGCACCTTGTGGCCCAGCATGGCCTTTTTTTCCACGGACATCGGCTTCTCCAGGGTTGTGCGCCGTCTTTATTATTTATAAAATTTACAAAAATACAATAATAATATTTGCAAAAATTTCACAATGACACTTTTCCATTTGCTTTCTCCCCACTCAGCCGGCATATCATTACGCAAGGGCAAGGCAATATGACTTAAACCCTTATAGACGCCGTATTAGTGGCGTATCGAGTAACAGGAGACGAACCATGACGGAGACCTTCGAGCAATTGGTTTCGGCCCCGCAAGGCCGCTTTGACGACACCCGGCGCGACTACGGTGTCGAGGATGTGAAAAAACTTCAAGGCTCTGTCAAGATCGAATACACCCTGGCCCGGCGGGGCGCCGAAAAATTATGGAAACTGCTGCAAACCGAAGACTATCTGCCCTCTCTTGGCGCCATGACCGGCAACCAGGCCATGCAGATGGTGCGCGCCGGCCTCAAGGCGATTTATCTCTCGGGCTGGCAGGTCGCCGCCGACAGCAACAACGCCGGTGCGATGTATCCCGACCAAAGCCTCTATCCCGCCGATAGCGGGCCGGAACTGGCGAAGCGCATCAACAAGACGCTGCAGCGCGCCGATCAGGTTCAGACCATGGAAGGCACCGGCGTATCGATTGGTTCGCGCCCATCGTGGCCGACGCCGAAGCCGGCTTTGGTGGTGTCCTGAACGCCTTCGAGATCATGAAGGCCTATATCGAAGCGGGCGCCGCCGGGGTGCATTTCGAGGACCAACTGGCGTCCGAAAAGAAATGCGGCCATATGGGCGGCAAGGTCCTGATCCCCACGCAACAGCATGTGGCTAATCTGAAATCGGCCCGTCTGGCGGCCGATGTCATGGGCGTGCCCACGATCATCCTGGCCCGCACCGATGCCGATAGCGCCAAGCTGCTGACCTCGGACGTGGATCCCCGCGACCGTGACTTCATTACCGGCGAGCGCACGGCGGAAGGTTTCTATCGTCACAAGGACAGCGAAGGCGAGGGCATGCGCCGTTCCATCGCCCGCGGCCTGGCTTATGCGCCGTACGCGGATCTGTTGTGGATGGAGACATCGACCCCTGATCTGAAGCAGGCCAAAACCTTCGCCGAGGCCATCCGCAAGCAGTTCCCGAACCAGTTGCTGTCCTACAATTGTTCGCCCTCGTTCAACTGGGCGGCCAATCTGGACAAGGATGATATTGCCCGTTTTCAGCGCGAGATTGGCGGCATGGGCTACAAATATCAGTTTGTCACCCTGGCCGGTTTCCACAGCCTCAATCATTCCATGTTCCAGTTGGCCCAGGGTTACCGCGACCGCGGCATGGCGGCCTATTCGGAATTGCAGAATGCCGAGTTCGCTTCGGAAGCGAGCGGATACAGCGCCACCCGCCATCAACGCGAGGTGGGCACAGGCTATTTTGATCTGGTCAACCAGACCATCATGGGCGGTGGGTCCTCGACCACGGCGCTGACGGGCTCCACCGAAGCCGAACAATTCAGGGCCGGCGGCCCTGAGCAACCAGCGCAAGCGGCGGAGTAATTTTCTGTAAGAGGTTCAAGTAGCGTACCAGCGTAGTGTAAAGCGTACCGGACCGGCGTCCCGCTCCCAAACGGGCCGCCTTTCCATTCAACCGAGATACCTAACCTTCGCGCCGCCACGGCAATTTATGCCTGTGGCGGCCTATTTTTTGCCACAAGCCAGGATCAAGGATCCGCGGTTCGATTGGATCGGTGGACGGATCGGGCCAAATTTCAGCGCATCTTGATTGCACGGGCCTGGCCGGTTAAGCATTGTCGCCATGAACGTCCTATCCCGCCTTTGTATCATGCCTCTGCTGGCCGCCGGCCTTGCGGCTTGTGACGGCGGCACTTTGTTGCGGGACAACTATTTGGGGCAAGGCATCATCGAGCCTGATTTGCGGCCCCAGCGGGTTCGGCGCGACAATTTGGGCAATCCCATATTGCCGACGAACGCGCCGTCGGGGGGTGTTTTTTGGCGGCGGCCGGTGGAGTGATGGGCGGACCGGGACGGCGCCCTGTAACGGTAATGAAATTTCGAGGAAGGAACGAACAGTGACCACGGCGGAACTGCAAGGGCTGGTGGCCAAATTCCGGAAATTTGAAGGTTCGGATGCTGCCGGCCTGGAAGAACAGCGGTCCGGTCTGGCCTATCTCGAAAAGGCCCTGCCGGTCCCCGATGACGCCCGGGTGGAAGCGGTGGGATGCGGGCGGGGTGGCGGCTGAATGGGTGCGGGCGCCAGGCGCGGGCGCGGAAACCGGCAAGGCTTTGTTGTATCTGCATGGCGGCGGCTACGCCCTTTGCGGCTTGGGCACCCATCGTTTGCTTGCCTATAATTTGTCCCGGGCCGCGGGCATGCCGTGCCTTTTGTTGGACTACCGCCTGGCCACCGAACATCCCTATCCCGCCGCCATCGAAGACGCGGCCGCCGGCTATGATTGGCTGCTGGCCCAGGGCTATCGCGCGGACCGCTTGGCGGTGGCCGGCGATTCCGCTGGCGGCGGCCTGACCCTGGCGGCCATGGCGCGCCTGCGCCAACGGGGCCGGCCCTTGCCCGGCGCCCTTGCCTGTCTTTCCCCCTGGACGGACATGACCATGACCGGCGCCTCGATCGAGGGCTTGGCGGCGGCGGATCCCCTGGTCCGCCCGCGACAGCCTGGAACGCTGCGCGCAATGGTATCTGGGCGATGGCGACCGGCGCGATCCGCTCGTCTCTCCGCTGTTTGGCGATCTGGCCGGCCTGCCGCCGCTGCTGATCCAGGTCGGCGGCGCGGAGATTTTGCTCGATGATGCCGCCCGCCTGGCCGCGCGGGCGGAACGCGCCGGCGTCACGGTCGATTATCAATGCTGGGAGCAAATGTTCCACGTCTGGCAGCTTTATGCCCCCATGCTCTCGGAGGCGCGGGATGCAATCGCGGCCATCGGCGTATTTCTGAACCAACACGTCAAATAAGGCCGCCATGGCAATCCGGCGGTTGCTTCCGCCGATCCGTGGATAACCATGCCACGGCCAACCGTTAACCATTTGTTCATGATAAGCTGGGCAACATCATTCCCGGACCGTTGATCGAAAATTTGATGGCAGGAAATCCGGCATGTTTTTTCGTCGTTCAGAGCCGCGTGATAGCCTTAACGAGGGTGAGCTGTTTCAACGCCGCGTGGCTTATGATCTGGTCGAAACGGCATGCATCAGGGCCGTGACCACGGGGCCGCGGGGCATCCGGCATGTCTGCTTCCGTATCTCGACGCAGGGTGTTGAGAACCTGGGCGATCAGCGTATTCTGGCGGCCGAGGTATTTTCGCGGATGTATCAACCCGCCTGACCATGGCGCCAACAGCATTAATTCATTGAATATTGGCGCCGGTAATTCGGCCCGTGGCGGATTATAGGCTATAGTACGATCCGATCTCCGTGATAGGTGCTTGGTTCATGAACAGGCCGGCCGACAGAAATACACCACGATCCAATCCGTCCCGGGAACTTGAATTGCTCCGCGCCCTGGAGCGCAAGGTCCTGTGGCTGTCCAGTTGGATGATCCACAACGCCAACCATCTGCGGCCCAGCCGCGATGGTCTGAAGGTGGGGGGCCATCAGGCCTCCTCCGCCTCGCTGACCACTCTTATGACGGCGTTATACTTCAACATCCTGCGGCCCGCCGACCGGGTCGCGGTGAAGCCTCATGCCAGCCCGGTTTTTCATGCCATTCAATATCTGCTGGGACGGCAAACGCGGGAGAAGCTGATCAATTTCCGCGCCCTGGGCGGGGCGCAATCCTATCCCTCGCGGACCAAGGATATGGACGAGGTTGATTTTTCCACCGGCTCGGTCGGCCTGGGCGTGGCCATGACCGCCTTCGCCGCCCAGGTGCAGGATTATGTCGGGTTGAAGGATTGGGGCGACGAAGACATCGCCCCCGAGGGCGAAATGGGGCGCATGGTGGCGCTGATGGGCGATGCGGAACTGGACGAGGGCAATGTCTTCGAGGCCATGCTAGAGGGCTGGAAGCACGATGTGCGCAATACCTGGTGGATTGTCGATTACAACCGGCAAAGCCTGGATTCGGTCATCACCGACCGCCTGTTTGGCCGGGTCGACGATGTCTTCCGCACCACCGGCTGGCGCGTGATCACCTTGAAATACGGCACCATGCTGCAAGCGGTGTTCGAGACCGGCGACGGCGAAGCCCTGCGCCAATGGATCGACGATTGTCCCAACTCGCTCTATTCCGCCCTGACCTACAAGGGCGGGCCGGGCTGGCGGGAACATCTGCGCAAGGACCTGGGCGGCGTGCCCGGCCTGCGCCCGATTATCGAGGACTACGAAGATCGGGACCTGCACGACCTGATGACCAATCTGGCCGGCCACGACATGGTCTCGGTGCTGGATTGTTTCCAGAATATCGAGGGCGATGAGCCCACCTGTTTCATCGCCTACACAGTCAAGGGCAAGGAATTGCCGCTGGCCGGCCACAAGGACAACCACGCCGGCCTGATGAGCCTGGAGCAAATGGCGGAATTCCAAGCCCGCATGCGGGTGCCCGCCGGCCAGGAATGGGAGCCCATGGCGGGGCTGGATATCGACCCCGAAGAGCTACGGGAATTCCTGGATCACGTGCCCTTTGCCCAGGGCCCGGCCCGGCGCCGGCGGGCGGCGAAAATTGCCGTGCCCAGCACCTTGCCGAAACCGGAAACGGACAAGGCCATCTCCACCCAGGAAGCGTTCGGCCGGATTTTGTTCAATATCGCGGCGGGGGACGACGAATTCGCCCGGCGTATCGTCACCACCTCTCCCGATGTCACCGTCTCCACCAATCTGGGCGGCTGGGTCAACCGCCGGGGCATCTTCGACCGCCACCGCCGCGAGGATGTTTTCCGCGAGGAGAAAGTCGTCTCGGCTCAGCGTTGGGCCATGCATCCCGACGGCCAGCATATCGAACTGGGCATTGCCGAGCATAACTTGTTCCTGACCCTGGCCGCCCTGGGACTGTCCGCGTCGCTGTTTGGCGAGCGGCTGTTGCCCATAGGCACCTTGTACGATCCCTTTATCAGCCGGGGTCTGGATGCGCTGAACTATGCCTGCTATCAGGACGCCCGCTTCATGCTGGTTGGCACCCCGTCCGGGATTACCCTGGCGCCGGAGGGCGGCGCCCATCAATCCATCGCAACGCCGTTGATTGGCATGACCCAGTCCGGCCTGAGCGCCTTCGAGCCGGCCTTCGTGGACGAATTGGCCGAGATCATGCAGTGGGGTTTTGAACATATGCAGGACGACGCGGACGGCGGCTCGGTCTACTTGCGCCTGACCACCCGCCCCCTGACCCAGCCGGACCGCGCCATGACCCCGGAACTGCGGCGGCAAATCATCGCCGGGGCCTATTGGCTGCGCCCGCCCCGGCCGGGCGCCGAACTGGCCATTGTCTGTTGCGGCGCCGTCACGCCGGAGGCCATGGCGGCCCACGACGATGTTTGCGAAGATCTGCCCGGCGCCGGCCTGCTGCTCGTCACCTCGCCCGATCTGGCCTATCGCGACTGGAACCATGCCTGGCGGCGACGGGCCTCGGGCGCCTACGAGGCGCGCAGCCACATCGGCCGCCTGCTGGACCCCCTTTCGGCGGATGCCGCATTGGTAACGGTGATCGACGGCCATCCCTCGGCCCTGTCCTGGCTGGGTTCGGCCTCCCGCCGCCGGGTGTTCAGCCTGGGCGTGGAGAGCTTCGGCCAATCGGGGGATATCACGGACCTGTACCGCGTGCACGGCATCGACCGCGACGCCATCCTAAACGCCTGCGCCGCCGCCTGCCTGAGCCGTTAGCGCCTTTCGGGATTTTTCCAAGCCGCTCGCTCCCCCATCCGGATAGCCAATAAAGATGATCCCGTGGGCGGCCGGGTGGGAGCGCGCGGCGGAGATCAGAACCTGCGGACAAGGTGTCGTGACGCTGGTGACCCCATCGGCGTCGATGCGGGAACTCTGGCTCCCCGATTGTCACGTCCGGGAGCCATGCGTCCTCGATTCGTTGGCCGGCGCTGGTGTGGCGTTCCGCCGTGCAGCCCGGCGCATCCGGAGAACCCGAGGCTCTTGGACATCGCGCCTTGGTATAAGAGCGGTTGGCGTCGGACAAACGAACCATGCCGAATTTCAAGCGGCTCTCATGGCAAGAGGGTTTGTAGCCAAAGGCTCCAGGATTTTTGTTTCCCGACCCCGGTTTATTTTGCACACCAGGTAGCGCTTCGAAAAGGTCAACAGGTTTCGATCCGTAACCCATTGATTCTAGGCGGTCTCAAATTGGGTACTTTTTGGATGCAGTCAACTGGTTTCAGAGAATAGGGCCATGGATAAGAAGGAAAACGCGCAATATTGGTCCTATCCGCACGCCTCAAAGGCAACGGCCATGGCCGGAGAACCGTATGAACCCCGCAGTTTGACCTGGGACATGACCGGCTGTTTTGGCGCCAGAGAAATGACCCATCAAGGCGGATGGAGGAGGGAGTGGGACGCTCCGCAGACGTCGTCTTAAACGGCAGAAACGTTAGTTTTTATGGCTTTCTGGTCTCTTATATGTGTGGTGTTTATGTGTGGTTTATGTTGGTTTCAAAGAGCCTCATTCATGCCCACCTAGGAGCAAATTTGCCTCGGCGCCTCGCTGCTGTTCAAACAGAGCGCCTAGGAGCGCATACTCGATTAGGTCACGTTGTGCACGGCTGCTGCCGATCCGTTCATGGTTCGCCATGACCGCAGTCAACCGGTCCGTCGCCAATTTCCAATCTTCTGCTGCCAT
>JAYGEB010000030.1:0-3871 GCA_046582595.1 Alphaproteobacteria bacterium
GAAGGAAAAAGCTATTTGACGGTGGCGATCGGCTGCACGGGCGGGCGTCACCGCTCCGTCCATGCGGCGGAGGAATTGACCCGGCGCTTGGCGGCGGGCGGGCATGAAGTTACCGTGCGCCACCGGGATGCTGATAAGATATGATGGCTAGAGCAGTTCCGATCTAATGTGAATCACGAAGTGATTCTAAGTGATTGGAAAAACTGCTCTATTCTTAAGAAGCGGAGCATTTCCAATTCGGAAATGCTCTAGGTCAGGCAGGTGATGCCCAGGGGCGGAAAATGATTGGTATGGTTTTGGTCACCCACGGCCGGCTGGCGGATGAGTTCATCGCCGCGACCGAGCATGTGGTGGGCCCGCAGGAATGCATGCGCGCGGTCAGCATCGGCCCGGACGACGACATGGAACGCCGCCGCGCCGAGATCGTGCGGGCGGTGGAGGAGGTCGATACCGGCGACGGGGTGATAATTTTGACGGATATGTTCGGCGGCACGCCGTCAAATCTGGCCATTTCCCTGCTGGACCGGGCCAATGTGGAGGTCATTGCCGGAATGAACCTGCCCATGCTGATCAAGCTGGTCAAGGTGCGTCGGGACAATAACCTGCAAGACGCCGTGGCCAAGGCGCAGGAGTCGGGCCGCAAGTACATCAATGTCGCCTCTATCCTGTTGCAGGGCGACAAGTGAGCGGCGACAGCGTCCAACGCACAATTTCGATTATCAACCGCCGCGGGTTGCACGCCCGCGCGGCGGCGAAGTTCGTGAACTGCGCTGAACGCTTCGAGGCGGAAATTTATGTTACCCGCCAGGGCGTCGAGGTGCCGGGCCGCTCGATCATGGGCCTGATGATGCTGGCGGCGGCGCCGGGCACGGTGATCGAGGTGCGCGCCGTCGGCGCGGATGCGGCGGAAGCCATCGCCGCGCTCGAGGCGCTCACGGCAAATAAATTCGACGAAGACTGAACCGCCGGCTCGGACGGAAAAGCGAGGGAAAGATGGCGAATTTTGTGCTTATTCATGGCTCGTTTCAGGGCAGCTGGATCTGGCGACCGACGGTGAAGCTGTTGCGCGCTGCGGGCCACGCGGTACATGCCCCGACCATGGACGGCTGCGCCGAGCGGCGCCACGGCTTGCGCGCCGGGATTACCGCGACCACCATGGCGGAAGAGGTGGCCGAGCTGTTTTTCCACGAGGATCTGGACGAGGTCATACTGGCGGGCACCTCGTCCTCGGGCATCGTCATCTCCAAGGCGGCCGAATTGGCGCCGGACAAGATCAAACGTCTGGTCTATATCGACGCCCTGGCGCCGCAACCCGGCGAAACCGTGGCCGATATCGTCATCCGCCTTCCGAACCAGGAGCCCAATGAGGAAACCGAATTCGCCGCCGGACCCAGCCGCGATGGCATGGCGGCGCGGCTGTTTGTCGATCTGGAGCCGGCCTTGAAGGAATGGGCCCTGGACCGGGCCACCTTGCACCCAAAGGGCGCCTCGGCCGCGGATCTGGATAAATTCTGGGCCCAATCCTGGCCGGCCACGGTGATCTATTGCACCGGCAGCCTGAACCCGTCTGAGGCCCACCAGCGGCGCACGGCGGATAAACTCAAGGCCACCTGGCATGTCATGGATGCCGGCCATTACCCCATGCTGAGCCATCCGCGGGAAATGGCGCGGCTATTGTTGCTGGAAGTCGATAAATAACGCCGTTTTCCACGGAAATTGGAAGCATTTCCAGTCAAACTGGAAATGCACTTGGAAGTGTCAGGAGGGCCGTCCGCCGGCGCTTTCGGGCAATAGTTCCACGTCATCGAATTCGTGCAGGCGATTGGCCCGCATGATCACCCGAATGGTTTCGATGTATTTTTTGCCGCGTTCGGAATAGCGGTCCAATGTCTCCGTCAGGGCGTAGCCGTCCAGAGGCCGCCCGCCCTGGCGGAAAGCCGCGCGCTTTGCGCGGAATTTTCCATAGGCGTAGTGGGTGTTCAGGTTCCAGACATAGGCGCGCACGGAGGTATACAAACTATTGAATGCCTTGACCTCATGGCGAAGCCCCTGTTCGCGGCGCAAGGGCACCAGGCCGCCCCCCTTGCGGAATGTCCGCTGGCCGAAAACCGCATTGCCAAGGCGGGCAAAGCGCGATGTGCCCCAGCCTGATTCCTCGGCGCCCTGGGCCAGCGCCAGCGAGGCCGGGATGACATCCACCCGTTGCCGCAGTTCGCTCAAATTTTCCACGGGAACTTCATATTGCACCGCGAGATAATCCAGAAAGGCCCGCTCCCTCGGCGCCAGTCCACCCTGAATATCGGCCCGCACGATCAATGACAGCATGCGCCGGCGTTCCATTCGCACTTCATGATTGGCGCGCAGAACCAGCGGCAGCACGGTCTGGATGAAGATTTCCTTGCGCTGTTTCGGCGAGCTCGCGGCGGCGAGGTCGGCGGGAAAACGGCTCAAATAGACCGGCGGCACGGCCGCCTTGCCCTGGCGCAGTTCCGATAGCGAGAGATCCAGCAGTGCCCTTCGGTCGAACCGCCGCGGCGGCCGCCAATCCAGTTTCCGCGCCGGAAATGTCATCAAGGTCGCCAGCCGCATGGACCCGGGGCGCAATGACCTGGAACGCAACGACCCGGAATTTGCACCGGTTACCGGCGCCCGAACCTGCATTGAGCGCAGGCCGGAACTGGCGGCATTCAGCGTCCAGCCCATCGTCCCGGCGTCCCCATCTTCCGCCGCGGCCCGGGAAATGCCCGCTATTCCGGATGCCATGCAGACGGCAACCGCCGCCACGGCAAAAACACCCTGTTTCAGATAATTCATCGTCAACGCCATTTTCCGGCCGGTGGTCGCCCAACGGTCCCCTACACCCAGTCTCGGCTCATTGGCCGGCCTTTTTTGTCACCATCGCCCAATCGTAACACAATGGTCCAACACACCAGTCGAACATACCAACCGCGTCCTGTTCGGCGACGCCACTCCGCGAATCGGATTTCCTCATCTTAACGGTTTGTTCACAAGCCGTATGCCAATTTAGCGCGGAACGCCGAAATTAGCCCAATATTTAGGGCATTTCAGCTATAATTCCACTTCCGGCCGGCGACATGCCAGGCTGGTCCGGCAACAGGTCATTGGAGGATCCGCGGGAATAGGGACGAATATTCCAAACTGTTTCGTTGCATTCCAACAAGCGAATTCCTACCGCTTCGCGGCGTAACGACCGGCCCTTATGGCCAGCTTTTTGCGTCTTCACGGCCCGTGACTATCGCAATAACGCGATCTTATCAAGACATTCGTCCCGCCCGCCGTGGGCTCATGGATCTGCAGCCTTGATCGTCCCCCGATCCATTGCCGCGCGCGCCTGACTGGCGGCCAATTCAATGGCTGGCCGCATTGCTCTTCCCCTCGCCGTTCGGGACCGCGAAGTGGGCCATTGCAACATACATTTGGAGCTTCGTCGGCCTTACGGACGAAGTTGGCCGGGGACACCGAATTGCCGAAAAATTTCTCTCTGGCGGGCCTTTTTCTGCTATGGTGGCTACCAGATGTCGGGTCGCATTGGTCGGCGTATTGGCGAAAACTCGTGTCCGGGGTCGCCGCATACATCTATTCGAAGCGGTGCTTTCGCCTCCTATATTTACCATTTGCCTCCGCCCGGCATCGTGGTCCGCGAGCAAAAATCGGCACAGGGTGTCGGAATTTCTTACACTTTTGATGGTTGTTCGGAGTCAACTTTCGCTAAGTTAATGAAAACAAACGATCGAAATAGTTGGCACGGTACTTGCATAGTAGGTGGCGTAAGGGCATTGCTCTTTCGATAGGGACATTCGGAAAGGATAATTTCATGTCGAAGACCACAGTACCCGACTTAATAGGATAA
>JAYGEB010000046.1:0-19012 GCA_046582595.1 Alphaproteobacteria bacterium
CATGCCCACCGCGTTGGCGCCCAAAATGCCGGCGGCGCGCACCTCCGCCGGCGTCTCGAACTGCGGCCCGGAGAAGCAGGCATAAACGCCTTGATGCAAGGGCAGATCGATCTTTGCCGCCAGCTCCAGCAGCCGCCGCCGCAGGGCCGGGTCGTAGGCGTCCACCAAATCAACGAAGCGGTCATCGCCGGGTTCGCCGAACAAAGGCGACTGGCCGGTGAAATTCAGATGATCGGTCAGCACCATGACGCTGCCCGGCTCCATATCCGCATCCAGACCGCCCGCCGCGTTGGTCAGCACCAGGGTTTCGCAGCCCAGCTTGGCCAAGGTGCGCACCGCCACTTTCATGGCATCCGCCCGGCCGCTCTCGTACAGATGCGCCCGGCCGTCCAGCAGCGCCACCGGCGTTTCGCCCGCCCGCGCCAGAACCAATCCGCCACCATGGCCGCCGACCCCGGTCTCGGGGAAGCCGGGCAACTCGTCATAGGGTATCGACGCCATCTCTTCCATGTGATCGGCCAGGCCGCCAAGGCCGGAGCCCAGGATCACCGCCACCCGTGGCCGGAAACCGGGGCATCTTTGCCTGATGACTTCAAGGGCCGTCATGGCAGATTGTCCGGTCCGAAGGATCGCGGCAATAATTCACCCAAGGTCATGGTCAGCAGCACGCCGTCCGGCGTGGCGATGTGGATCGGGGTATCGGGCGCGGCGAATTCGCGGATGCGCTGGCGGCAGCCGCCGCAGGGCGTCACCGGTTCCTTGGAGACGCCGAGCACCAAAAGCTCGATTATTTTGCTCTCGCCCGCCAGCACCATGGCCGCGATGGCGGAGGTTTCGGCGCATGTGCCCTCGGGGTAGGCGGCGTTCTCCACATTGCAGCCGCTGTAGATATGCCCGCTTTCGCCGCGCACGGCGGCGCCGACCTTGAATTTCGAATAGGGCGCATGGGCCTGCTCCCGCGCGGCGCGGGCAACCTGCAACAGATCGTCGGCCATGCTCAATGCTCCTTCACATAGGGAATGCCCGAGGCCTTGGGCGCGATGGCGCGCCCGATGAAGCCGGCCAGCAGCACCACGGTCAGGATATAGGGCAGGGCCTGGATGAATTGCACCGACATCTGGCCGATCAGCGGTAACTCCACCCCCTGTATGCGGATCGCGATGGCGTCCAGGAAACCGAACAGCAGACAGGCGAACAATACCGGGACTGGACGCCATTTGCCGAAAATCATCGCGGCTAGGGCGATGAAGCCCTTGCCGGCGGTCATCTCGCGCAGAAATCCCGCGCCATGTGCCGTTGACAGATAACTGCCGGCGATGCCGCAAAGAATACCGCAAATGATCAGTGCCAGGTAACGCATGCGGATGACCGATATGCCGGCGGTGTCCACCGCCGCCGGGTTCTCTCCGGTGGCGCGCAGGCGTAGCCCGAAGCGGGTGCGGTAGACCAGCCACCACACCGCCGGCACCGCCAAAAACGCCAAATAGACCAGGACGTTATGACCGCTAAGCAGTTCCGAGTAGAGGTGGCCCAGCAGGGGCACGTTCGCCACCGCCTCGGCGCCGGGAAGGGTCAGGGAACTGAACCGGGCATCGCCCGTCAGGGGCGGCGTTTGCCCGCCCATGGAAAACCAGGAAATGCCCAGTAGAACGGTCAGTCCCGAGGCCAGAATATTGATCGCCACGCCGCTGACGATCTGGTTGCCGCGATGGGTAATACAGGCAAATCCGTGTAGCAAAGCCAAAAGCACGGAAATACCCATGCCGCCCAACAGACCCAGCCAGGCGGAGCCGGTGAGCGCGGCGACGGCGGCGGCGGCGAAGGCGGCGGCCAGCATCTTACCCTCCAGCCCGATGTCGATGACGCCCGAGCGTTCCACCACCAAGCCTGCCAACGCGGCCAGGATCAGGGGCACGGAGACGCGGATGGTGGCATCGAAGGTCAATATGAGCAGCAGGAAATCTTCCGCCATAACCTACGCCTCCACCGCTCTGGGCGCCGCCAGCGCCAGATAGATGCGTTCCGCCGGACCGCGCAGCATGTAGCTCAAGGCGCCCGAAAACAGCACCACCAAACCCTGGATGACCACGATCAGGTCCGGCGTGAAGGCGGAATTCTCGAACGCCAGCTCCGCGCCGCCCTGATACAGCGCGCCGAACAACAGACCCGCCAGGACGATGCCCAGAGGATGGTTGCGGCCCATCAACGATACGGCGATGCCGGTGAAACCGTAGCCGGCGGCAAAATCCAGCAAAAGGCGGTGTTGCACGCCAATGATTTCGTTAACCCCGACGAAGCCGGACAGGGCGCCCGAGATGCACATGGCGACGATGATGATCCGGGCCGGCGGGATGCCGGCATAGACCGCCGCCGGCAGGTTGGCGCCGACCGCGCGGATTTCATAGCCCCAGCGGGTATGCCAGATCAGGCCCCAGACCAGAACGCAGCAGATCAAGGCCCAGACGATGGATAGGTTCAGGGGCGATTGCGCCACCTCGAAACCAAACCAGCCCAAAACCTCGTGCATATGGGGCAGCCAGGCGGAGGTCGCGAATTCCCGTGTTTCGGGCGACATCTGCCCCGGTTTGATCAGCACATTGACCAGCAGATAGACCATCAAAGAGGCGGCGATGAAGTTGAACATGATGGTGGTGATGACGATGTGGCTGCCGCGCTTGGCCTGCAAATAGGCCGGGATATAGGCCCAGGCCGCGCCGAACAGCGCCGCCGCCGCGATACTGACCGGCAGCATCAGGGCGAAGGGCAGATATTGATCCAGGGCCGGCAAGCCAGCGCCACGCCCAGGCCGCCAAGATAGGCCTGGCCCTCGCCGCCGATGTTGAACAACCCGGCATGAAAGGCCACCGCCACCGCCAGTCCGGTGAAGATGAAATTCGTGGTGTAATAAAAGGTATAGCCCAGGCCTTCCTGATAGCCGAAGGCGCCGCGCAGCATGATCCAGGTGGCCTCGAACGGGTCCTGCCCCAGAGCCGCGATCAACAGGCCGGAGACAATAAAGGCCAAGGCGACGTTGATGACCGGCAGCAGGCCGATATCGACCCAGACCGGCAGTTTGGCCGTGGCGCTAGCCATGGCCCGTCGCCGTCTCCGCGTCCAGGGCATTGGTCATCATCAGGCCGATGGTGCGGGCGTCCGCCTCCGCGCCCGAAACCTCGCCGACGATGCGGCCCTCGAACATCACCACGATGCGGTCGCTGAGCGAGAGGATTTCTTCCAGTTCCACCGAGACCAGCAGGACGCCGCAGCCGCCATCGCGCATGTCGATCAACTGGCGATGAATGAATTCAATGGCGCCGATGTCGACGCCGTGGGTGGGCTGGCCGATCAGCAGAATATCGGGCCGCCGCTCAATCTCCCGCGCCAACACCAGCTTTTGCTGATTGCCGCCGGAAAAACTGTCGGATCTCAGTTGCGGATTGGGCGGCCGCACATCGAAGCGGGCCATCTTGCCCTCCGTATCGGCGACAATGGCGGCGGTTTTCAACAGTACCGGTCCGGTATAAGCGGGGTCGGTGTGATAGCCCAGGATCGCCGTCTCCCACGCCGCGAAGGGGGCGATCAGGCCCATTTTCTGGCGGTCCTCGGGCACGTGGGCCAGGTTCAAGGCCCGCATCTCCGCCGGACCGCAGGGATGGCCATGATCGACCACGCGGTCGTGGACCGTCAAGGTCCCCTCGTCGGGGGTCTTGATGCCCGACAACACGTCCAGCAGTTCGCTCTGTCCGTTCCCGGTCACGCCGGCGACGCCGACAATCTCGCCGGCCCGTAATTCGAAACCGACATGATCCAGGCGCAACACGCCGGCATCGTCGATCAGGGTCAGGTTCTCCGCCCGCAAAACCACCTCGCCCGGCCGGGCCGGCGTCTTCTCGACCCGGAGGAGGACCTTGCGGCCGACCATCAGCTCGGCCAATTCCTCGCGCGTGGTCCGGGCGGTTTCCCGGTGCGCCACCATTTCGCCCCCCCGCATCACCGAGACATTGTCGGTAATGGCCATGATCTCCCGTAGCTTGTGGGTTATCAGGATGACCGTCACGCCCCGCCGGCGCATGGCGCGGAGGATATCGAACAGGCGGTCGGCCTCCTGCGGCGTCAGCACCCCCGTGGGCTCGTCCAGAATCAATATATTGGCGCCGCGGTACAGCGCCTTCAGCAACTCTACCCGCTGGCGCAGACCCACCGCCAGTTCGCCAACCTCCGCCTCCGGGTCAACCTCCAAGCTGTATTCCGATGCCAGCCGCGCGACCTCGGCCCGCGCCGCCGCCAGGCCGCCCGCCAGCAACGCGCCACCCTCGGCGCCCAGCAGGATATTCTCCAGCACCGAGAAATTGTCCACCAGCATGAAATGCTGATGCACCATGCCGATGCCGGCGGCCAGGGCGTCTTCGGGCCCCTGGATGCGGACCGCCTTGCCGTCAATTTCGATTTCGCCGCTGTCGGCTTGGTAAAAGCCGTACAGGATGCTCATCAGCGTGGACTTGCCGGCGCCGTTCTCGCCCACGATGCCGTGAATGGTGCCGGCGGGCACGGACAGGTTTACATCCCGGTTGGCATGTACCGGGCCGAAATGCTTGTTAACACCGCGCAGTTCAAGTGCCGATTTTGGGGCTGGTTTTGGGGCCGGCGCGCCGGGGGCGGTCATCCAGACCAGCCCCCGGACACCGCCGGCCGAGGGGAGCCTATTTCGGACACTTATTGTCGGACATGTAGTCATGCACGGTGATCTTGCCGGCGATGATGTCGGTCTTGGCCTGCTCGACCGCGGCCTTCATGGCCGGCGTGATCAGATGCTTGTTGTGCTCGTCCAGGGCCCAATCGATACCACCCTCTTTCAAGCCCAGCACCTGAATGCCGGATTTCCAAGTGCCGTCCATGGCGCCCTTGAAGACATTGTAAGCGGCCACGTCGACCCGCTTCAGCATGGAGGTCAACATGGTGCCCGGATGCAGGTAGTTCTGGTTGCTGTCCACGCCGATGGCGTATTTGCCGTTGTCCTTGGCCGCCTGATAGACGCCGATGCCGGTGCCGCCGGCGGCCGCGAAGACCACGTCGGCGCCCCGGTCGAACTGGCTCTTGGCCAATTCCGCGCCCTTGGTAGGATCGTTCCAGGCCGAGGGCGTGGTGCCGGTCATATTGGCGTAGATGGTGGCGGATGGATTGGCGTGCTTGACGCCATGGTAATAGCCGCATTCAAAGCGCCGGATCAGCGGGATATCCATGCCGCCGACAAACCCGACCTTGCCGGTTTTCGAGGCCATGGCGGCGAGGATGCCGACCAGGAAGGAACCTTCCTGCTCCTTGAAGACAATGGATTGCACGTTGGGCTGCATCACCACCATGTCGATAATGGCGAAACGGGTGTTGGGAAACGCCTTGGCGCCCTTTTCGATGGCCGAGGCCTGGGCGAAGCCGACGCCGAGCACGGGGTCGGAGCCGCGCTGGGCCATCTTGCGCACGGCCTGCTCGCGCTGGGTCGGGTTCTTGACCTCGAATTCCCGGTACTTGATGCCGGTTTCCTTGCGGAACTTCTCGACCCCGTTATAGACCCCCTGGTTAAACGATTTGTCGAACTTGCCGCCCATGTCGAAGATGACGGCGGGCATCTTTTCCGCCGCCAGGGCGGCGCTGGCGGCCAGCAGAATAGCGCCGGCGCCAATCGTGGTTAGTAGCTTTTTCATAATACCTCCAAGTTTCCCTATTCGGTCATCGGATTTTATTTCGTCCGGGCCGATGATTTCCCGGTCAAAATCAGTCTCCCCGCGGTTGCCGACGCCCGCATGGACCGCCGGCCTGTCCGTGAGCAAAAAAACCGGCTGACCGTAGCCACTGTCGGGCCGGCCTGTTTGCCGCCGGCAACTAATCTCGGGCGGCGCGCGGCCCGGACGGCGCCACGGCTTTCATCCGCACGGCCCCAATAAGCCAAACAATCATGCTGCCAATGAAGCTTCCCGCCGTCAAGGCGCAAGCACGGCGATCTCGGGAACATTGCTGCAAAGGCGGCGGTCAAATTCCTATTGGGGAGGAATTGATCCCGCAAGCCAGCCCTGAAAATTCCGAACCTGGTTGTTCAACGGTTTGAATTTTGACAAGCTATGGGCTGTTTTGACCTTGGAAGAAAAAGTGATGCGAAAATCAAGTTCGCCGGGGACATGGAAATGAGGGCGGCGATATTCACCGAGCACGGTGGCGTGGACAAAATCCAAATTGGCGACTTCCCGGACCCCGAATGCGGTCCGGATGATGTCGTGATCAAGGTCAACGCCGTCTCCCTCAACGGCTTCGACCCCATGATACTGGGCGGCACCACCGGTCTGCGGACGCCGTTTCCCATGATCCCGGGCGGCGATTACGCCGGCGAGATTGTTGAATTGGGCGCCAATGCCGGCGGCGGCTGGGTCTTGGGCGACCGGGTCTGCCCGCACCCCTTCGTGCCGGGGGAGGGCATGACCGGGGAAACCCGCCTGGGCGCCGCGGCTCAGTTCGCGCGCATCCCGGCCGTGCAACTGATCCGGACACCCGACGCCGTCAGCGACGATGACGCCGCCGCCCTGCCCATCGCCTACGGCACCGCCTACCGCATGATGGTGACGCGGGGCAAGGTCGCGGCGGATGACATTGTTTTGATCCTGGGCGCCACGGGCGGGGTCGGCACCTGTTGCCTGCAACTGGCCAAAACAGCCGGCGCCACGGTCATTGTCACCGGCAGCGCGCAATGGAAGCTGGATAAACTCACGGAACTGGGCGCCGATCATGTGATCGACACCTCCAAGGAGAACCTGGTCAAGGCCTGTCACGCCATTGCCGGCAAGCCCCGCATGGGCCTGACGGGGGATACGGGCGGCGGCGTGGAGGTGATCATCAATTACATCGGCGGCGAGACCTGGGCGCAATCGCTCCGCTGTCTGAAGCCCGACGGCCGCATGCTGACCTGCGGCGCCACCGCCGGCTACGCCCCACCCACCGACATCCGCTATATCTGGACCTACGAGCAGAACATCATCGGCTCCAACGGCTGGACGGCCGAAGAACAGATCGCGGTGCTGGACATGGTCGCCGCCAAGGCGCTGATCCCGGTGATCCACGCCATCCGCCCCCTGGACCAGATCGCCCCCTCGATCCAGGAACTGATCGACCGCGCCGTCGTCGGCAAGACGATTATCAGGCCCAACGAATGATAATATTACAAATATATTTTATGTTTTGATATTTTGGAATTTATATGTAATTAATTGATTGGGCTTGATGGAGCAGGAAATGAGTGAAACGGTGGCGAGAGAAACAGCGGTTTCTCGTTTGGTCGGTGAATTAAAAGAGTTTGGCGGCCTGAAGGGCCGGGATATCGCCAACATTCTTGGCGTTTCTCCGCCGACTGTTACCCGTTGGAGCAAGGGCGAGGCCAGTCCGACAATAGATAAGCAGACGGTCATGGCGGAGCTGCGTTGGGTTGCTTCGCGGCTGGCGGATTTTTATAAACCCGACGAAGTGCGTCTATGGCTGCAATCGCCGCACCCGCAACTGGACGGCGTGCGTCCCTATGACCTTATTAACGACGGCCGCACGAAGGATGTGCTCGAGGTTATCGAACGTCTCGATAGCGGGGTCTATCTGTAGGGATGGCGGACGGCCGCCGTGCTCATGATGATCGGCTACTTGACGCGCTTGGATCACATGAAGGTCAAGCGTACTCTGGCCGCATGTGGCGCGTTGTTCGCGAGGGGCGGTCGGTCCTGGACGGATCGCGCGGCGCCGGACGTTGGAATCCGAACCATCTAAGTGTGCTTTATGGCAGCGCCGAGGCCGATGGCGCCGTTGCCGAAATGCATTACCACTTGAGCCAGGGGCAATCGGTCTTTCCCTCGCGCATGCGCCATGCTCTCCACGAACTGCAAGTCTCAACCAAAAAAACACTGATGCTCGCCGATCTTGAGCAACTCTCCGCTCTAGGCGTTGATGAACATCGCTATCGGGACATGCTGTATGGGCGCACGCTAGAAATCGCGGATGCCGCCGATTTTCTTGGTTTCGATGGTTTGATTGCGCCCTCCGCGCGGTGGTCTTGCGAAACGATTGTACTTTTCCTCGACAACTTCAGTTTGGAAGATATCCAGCCCCTTTCCGTGTCGCCAATCGATTGGGCGGAGTGGCGGGCCAGACATAGACGTTGAACGCGGAGGACTGGCGGCCTCGATGATTTGGATACTTTTGCTACCGGTTCATTGGGACAATGCGTCGTGCCGGGGCAGATGATCATCGAGATGCAGCCACGGAATGGCATCGGCAAAATATACGTGGAGCTGGGGCGGGAAGGCTTCCGGCCGGTCGAAGGTGGAGATGTGAACATGCACCTCGCCCGGATGGTTGTCGGCTTCGTATGTCAAGGGGGTGCCGCAATCGCCGCAAAAACTGCGCCGCACGCCGGGCGAGGAGTTGAAGATACGGGGCGCGCCGGCGGAATAGTTGAACTGTTCCCTGGCCAGGCCGACGAAGGTGGCGACGGCGGCGCCGGTGTTGCGGCGGCAACTGTGGCAATGACAATGGGCGACCCAAAGCGGCGCGCCGGCCGCCTCGAACCGGACGGTCCCGCATAGGCAGCGGCCCGGCTCGGTATTGTCCGAATTGCTCATCGCGGTTTCTTCCTTTCAGAATTTTCCGTACAACGATACCCCCATCGGACGGGAACCGCTTCAATAACCGGCCGTCAACGCGCCCGGACGGCGCGGGTCGGAAGCGCCGAGGAAACCCGCTCCGTTCGCCGCCCGCATCACCGATTGCACGCTGCCGGCGGCCCGTGATGGCGTCACGATATGGCCGCGCCGGCGCAGAATGGCGAGGGTATCGGGGCTAAGGCCCGGCTCCACGAACAGTTTGTCGGGCAGCCATTGGTGGTGCACGCGCCGGGCGGCGGTCGCCTCGGCGATGTTCATGCCATGATCGATGACGTTTAGCAGCACCTGTAGCACCATGGTGATGATGCGGGAGCCGCCCGGCGTGCCCGTGGCCAGCAGGGGCTTGCCGTCCTTGAACAGAATGGTCGGGGTCATGGAGCTGAGCGGCCGTTTGCCGCCCTGGATGGCATTGGCCTCGCCGCCGATCAAGCCAAAGGCATTGGGCACGCCGGGCTTGGCGGAAAAATCATCCATCTCGTTATTCAACAGGATGCCGGTGCCAGGCGCCATGATGCCGGTGCCGAAACTGAAGTTCAGGGTATAGGTGTTGGAGACCACGTTGCCCTGGCCGTCCATGACTGAAAAATGCGTGGTCTCGTTGCTCTCGTGGGGTGCGGGATCGCCATGGCCGATCTCCGCCGAGGGCCGGGCCCGGTAGGGGTCGATCTTGGCGGCCAATTGGCTGGCATAGGCCTTTGACGTCAGGCCCTTGATGGGTACGGACCAAAAGTCCGGGTCGCCCAAATGTTGCGTCCGGTCGGCGTATGCGCGTTTCATGGCCTCCACCATGAGGTGCAGGCTGTCGGCGCCGTTGTGGCCGTATTGGGCCAGGGGAAAGCGTTCCAGGATATTCAACATCTGGATCAGATGCACGCCGCCCGAGGAGGGCGGTGGCATGGAAGCGATCCGGTGGCCGCGGTAGCTGCCGAAGGCCGGCCGCCGCCAGACGGGCCGGTAGGCGGCCAGATCATCCAGAGTGATCAGGCCGCCGTTCCGGGTCATCTCCGCCGCGATGGCCTGGGCGGTTTCGCCCCGATAAAAGTCACCGCCCTTGGTCGCCGCGATCCGCCGCAGGCTGGCGCCGAGGTCGCCCTGTACCAGGGTCTCGCCAGCCTGATAGGCGGCGCCGCCGGGCTTGAAAAACACCGCCGCCGTGGCCGGCCATTTTTGCAGGCGCTTTTGCCGTTTTGTCAAATTCCGGGCCAAAGCGGAGCTGACCGTCAGACCGTCCACCGCATGGGCGATGGCCGGTGCCATGACCTGCTCCAGGGGCAGGCCGCCAAAGCGGCGATGCGCCTCGATCAGCCCGGCCACGGTGCCCGGCACCCCGACCGAGGCGTGCGAGAACCGCGCCTTGGCCTTGTCGACTTGGCCGTCCGGGCCGAGGAATAGATCGCGCCCCGCCAGTTTGGGCGCCTTCTCCCGGTAATCCAGAGCCAGGGTTTCGCCGCTCCGGGCGTGGTGGATCAGCATAAAGCCGCCACCGCCAAGATTGCCGGCCCGGGGCAAGGTCACGGCCAGGGTGAAGCCCACGGCGACGGCGGCATCGATGGCATTGCCCCCTTGGCGCAAAATATCCACGCCGGCCTTGGTGGCGCGGGCCTCCTGGCTGGCGACCATGCCGTGGGCGGCGAAGATGGGATGGTGGCGGTCCTTGTTGGAAAGAATTGCGCTGGATTGGGCCTGTGCCGGGCCGGCCCATAGCAGCAGAAATAGACAAATTAGCCGCATCAATACGCTCCTTGGCCGCGATGCCGCCCGTTGTCCGGCACTCCGCAATCAAGCGTTGCCGGACGGCGGGCGCGGTATGCCGATCAGGCTGAAGCCATTGTCCACGTTCATCACTTCGCCGGTGACGGCGCTGGCCAGATCCGACAGCAGGTACAGACCGCTGTTGCCCACCGCATCCAGATCCAAGCCATTGCGCAGGGGTGCGTGTTCGCTGGCGTATTTATGCACATAGCGGCCATCGGCGATGACGGCGCCGGCCAGAGTGCGCATGGGCCCGGCCGAGATGGCGTTGACCCGGATATTTTCCTTGCCCAGGTCCTCGGCCAGATAGCGGACGGAGGTTTCCAAGGCTGCCTTGGCGACGCCCATGACGTTGTAGGACGGCATGACCCGGTGCGCGCCAAGGAAGCTCATGGTCACCATGGCGCCGCCATTCTTCATCAGCGCGGCCGAACGGCGCACCAGATCGGTGAAGGAAAAGCACGAGATGGCGAGGGTCTGGACAAAATTCTCCCGGCTGGTGTCCAGATAACGGCCGCTTAACTCCGCCCGGTCGGAAAAGGCGATGGCATGGACGAGAAAATCCAAACCGCCCCATATTTCCTCGATGGCGGCGAATAAAGCATCCAGGCTAGCTGAATCGGACACATCGCAGGGCATCAACAGCTCGCAATCCATGGCGTCGGCCAACGGTTTTACCCGTTTGTGGAAACCTTCACCCTGATAGGTCAAGGCCAGTTCGGCGCCCGCGCCGTGCAAGGCGCGGGCAATGCCATAGGCGATGGAATGGTCGTTGGCGATACCAAGCACCAAGCCCCGCTTGCCCGCCATCAGTTGATTGTTATTGGCGGTTTCCGTCATGTCCTGCCTCGCCCCTATCCGTCAAACCGGTCGAATATCAAAGTCGCATTGGTGCCGCCGAAGCCAAAGCTGTTGGACATGACGGAGACCAGGCCGGCATCGTCGATGCGTTCGCGGACCACGGGCACCCCCTCGAAGGCCGGATCGAGGTTATCGATATTGGCCGAGGCGGCGATGAAATCCCCTTCCATCATGATCAGGGAATAGATCGCCTCGTTGACGCCGGCGGCGCCCTGGGCATGGCCGGTCAACGACTTGGTCGAGGCGATGGGCGGCATTCCCTCGCCAAATACCTCGCGCACCGCCGCCATTTCCGGCGGATCGCCGACCGGGGTGCCGGTGCCGTGGGCATTGATGTAACCGATGGGATTTTGCGCCGTGGCCAGGGCCTGGCGCATGCTGCGCACCGCGCCATCGCCCGATGGCTGGACCATGTCGTGGCCGTCCGAGGTGGCGCCATAGCCGGTCAACTCGGCATAAATCTTGGCGCCGCGGGCCTTGGCGTGCTGCAATTCTTCCAGCACCAGCAGGCCGCCGCCGCCCGAAATCACGAAACCGTCCCGATCCACGTCGTAGGGCCGCGAGGCGCGCTCGGGCGTGTCGTTGAATTTCGAGGACATGGCGCCCATGGCGTCGAACAGCACCGACAGGGTCCAATGCAATTCCTCGCCACCGCCCGCGAACATCACGTCCTGCTTGCCGAACTGGATCTGTTCCGCCGCGTTGCCGATGCAATGGGCCGACGTCGAGCAGGCGGAGACGATGGAATAGTTCAGGCCCTTGATCTTGAATTGCGTGGCCAGCACGGCGGAGGTGGTGGACGACATACAGCGCGTGACCATGTACGGCCCAATCCGTTTGGCGCCTTTTTCCCGCGCCGTATCCGCCGCCCAGACCTGGTTCGAGGTGGACGGCCCGCCCGAGCCGACAATGATGCCCGTGCGTTCATTCGATATATCCGCGTCCTCAAGACCCGAATCGGCGATGGCCTGTTCCATCGCCAAATAATTGTAGGCCGTGCCATCGCCCATGAAGCGCAGCGCCTTGCGCTCGATATTGTCCGCCAAATTGATCTTCAGGGTGCCGGCGATTTGCGAGCGGAATTTATACTCGGCATATTCCGGCGCCGCCACGATGCCGGAGCGGCCCTGCCGCAAAGACGCGGCGACTTCATCCCTGTTATTGCCGATGGAGGAGATAATTCCCATTCCGGTGACGACAACTCTACGCATGGCAACCCCTATGACAGCCTATAACAACTTCACCTTGGCCAGGCCCGCCGGCCATGGCGCCGGAATATCAAGAACACAAATCAACTAAACAACACAACACGCAGATCCTCGGCCTCAAGGGCCAGGACGCCATCGACCTTGGCGACCGCATCCGCCACCGCCAAGACCAGGCGGCGGTTGACCACGCGCTTTACTTCCAATTCGATCGACAGCAATTTGGCGTCGGGCAAGACCTGTTCCGAAAGCTTGATCTTGCCGCAGCTTACGGCCCGGCCCTTGCCGGGCAAACCGCTCCAGCCCGCGAAAAAACCCAATAACTGCCAAAGGGCATCCTGCATCAGGCAGCCGGGCATGACCGGATCCGATTTGAAATGACATTCGAAAAACCACAGATCCGGCGTGATATCCATCTCGGCCCTGGCCTGACCCTTGCCGTGAGCGCCGCCCTCGGCGGTGATCGAGGTAATCCGATCCAGCATGAGCATCGGCGGCAGGGGCAGCAGGGCGTTGCCGGGACCGAACAGCCGACCATCTCCGCAGGCCAATAATTCGTCACGCCCATAGCGCGGTTTTGGCTCGAATGTAAAACTGTCAGCCACCGCCAATTGCCATTCCCTCTATTTCAAATATCTGCCGAAACCCGGCCAGTTCAGGCGGTTTCGGAACGCCTTAGTGTAACCGAAATATGGACCGCCACAAACCCAATCGGATCGATTTCCGGGAACCGACCGGGGATAAGTTGGCGGTTCAATAAATGCCAAAAAATATGTGACACCGGCTGGTCAATTGACACATTGCCGAACCGGACGGCTTCGATAGAATGGCGGCAATTGCTTGGGAGGGTGTTCATGGGCTGCCGCGTAGGCGTGGATATTGGCGGGACGTTTACGGATTTCTGCGTCTTCGATGAAGACAGCGGCGCCCTGCATACGTTGAAGGTGCTCTCCACCCCTGACCGCCCCGGCGAGGAGGTGCTGGCCGGCCTGCGCGAGATCGAGCGGCGCCACGGCGTCAAGCCGACGCAGATCAGCTATTTTACCCATGGCACCACGGTGGGCGTGAATACGGTGATCCAGCGCCAGGGCATCAATCTGTGCCTGTTCGCGACCGAGAATTTCGAGGATGTGCTGGAAGTCGCCCGCCTGAAGATGCCGGACCCCTATGATCTGTTTTCCCGCCGTCCCGTGCCCCTGGTGACGCGGGAAAAAGTCTTCTCCATCCCCGGCCGCATGTTGTTCGACGGCACCGAGGATACACCCCTGGATGAAGCCGCCGTGCGCGCGGCCATTCAGGGCGTGCGCGCGGTGGGCGGCGAGGGCATCGTGGTCTCGCTGCTGCATGCCTACCGCAACCCGGCCCACGAGGCCAGGGTGGTGGAGATCGTGGCCGAGGAAGCGCCCGATCTGTTCGTGGTCGCCTCGCACCGGGTCTGGCCCATCATCCGGGAATATGAACGAACCGTGACGGCGGTGGTGGCGGGCTATGTGCAGCCCCGGGTCAGCCATTATCTGGGCTCCCTGCAAACCGCCCTGGCCGCGGCCGGGGTGACGGCGGAGCCGATGATCACCAAATCCAACGGCGGCGTGATGACGGCGGAAGCCGGCAAGAGCCGCTGCGCCCAGATGCTGCTGTCGGGCACCGCCTCGGGCGTGATCGGGGCCTGCCGGGTGGCCCGCATGGCGGACGTGGCGGATGCGCTCAGCCTGGATGTGGGCGGCACCTCCGCCGATGTCGCCGTGGTGCGGGCGGGCGAGCCGCAATACGGCGTCGGCGAGATGATCGGCGATTTTCCGATCCATATCCCCACGGTGTCCGTGACCTCGATTGGCGAGGGCGGTGGCTCCATCGCCTGGGTCGATCCCCACGGGGTCTTGAAAGTGGGGCCGGAAAGTGCGGGTTCCAACCCCGGCCCGGCCTGCTATGGCCAGGGCGGCAGCCGTCCCACGATGACCGATGCCTTCGTCGTTTGCGGCTTTTTGGGCGCCATGGGCCTGGCCTATGGCGAGGTTACCATGCGCGCCGATCTGGCCAGGGAGGCCATCGGGGAGGTGGCGGCGCAATTATCCATGAGCCCTGAAGATACCGCCGAAGCGATCATCGAGGTTGGGGTATCTGGCATGTACCTCGAAGTTTCCAAGCTGGTTTCCCGCCATGGCATCGACCCGCGGGAGATGTCCCTGGTGGCCTTCGGCGGCGCCGGGCCCATGCTGGCCTGCCATGTGGCGGGGGAGTTGAACATGCGACGCATCGTCATACCTCCGACGCCGGGCGTACTCAGCGCCTTCGGCGGCCTGATCGCCGATATCAAGAATGATTTTATCCGCACCGTCTATCTGGACTTGGAACCGGACACGGCGGACGCCATTCGGAAGGGCTTCGCCGATCTGCGCGATGAGGCCATGCAATGGCTGCGCGATGAACAGGGCTTCGCGGGAGAGGCGACCCTGCTGTATTCCGCCGATATGCGTTATCGCGGCCAATCATTCGAGATCGATACCTTGCTGGGCGCGGCCGATATCGAGGGCGGCGACGTGGCGGCCCTGGCGGCGACGTTTCATCGCGAACACGGGCGCCTCTACGAACATGCCGATGAAACGGCGCCCATCCAGGTGATCAACCTGCGCCTGGTTGTCGTCGGCGAGCCGCCAAAACCCGAACTGCCGCCCTTGGCGAAGGCGGAAGGCGATCCCGAGGTCCTACAAAGCATGGATGTTTATGCGCAAGGTTCCTGGCAGAGAGCGGTCCTCTACCACCGCGACGGCCTGCGCGCCGGGCATCGTTTCCAAGGCCCCGCCGTCGTCGCCCAGGACGATTGCACGACCATCGTGCTGGCCGGCTTCGGGGCGGAGGTCGACGGCCATGGCAACCTCATTCTGCAAGTGGAGGATTGACGGCCATGGCGATCGACAGCGTGACCTTGGAAATCCTCAGAAACCACAGCCGCGCGGCGGCGGAAAGCATGGCCTTTACACTGTACCGCACGGCGCATTCCACCTTCGTCAAGGAGACCGAGGATTTCACCACCGGCCTGACCACGCCCGAGGGCGAAACATTTGCCACGCCCACGGATCTGGGCGCCACCTGGTTCATCGGCCTGAACTACAAAAATGTCATCGAACTGATCGATCATTATGATGAAGGCGATATCTGCCTGACCAACGATCCCTACTCGGGCTATGTCTGCACCCATTCCCCCGACATGCATATCTGGAAACCGGTCTTCCACGAGGGCGAGATCGTCTGCTTCGTGGTCGGCCATATCCACAACACGGATGTGGGCGGCGCGGTGCCGGCCAGCCTGTCCCGCACCCTGGTGGAAGTGCATCAGGAAGGCATCCGCATCCCCCCCGCCAAGATCATGCGGCGGGGCGTGCTGAATGACGACGTGCTGTCCATCATGCTGACCAACGTGCGCATGCCGGAACAGAACTGGGGCGATTTGAAGGCCCAGATCGCCGCCATGAATACCGGCGAACGCCGGGTGCATGAGATGATCGCCAAATTCGGCATCGAAACCTTCAAGCAGGGCACCGCGCAACTATTGGACTATGCCGAACGCCAGGCCCGCGCCATTGTCCGCGGCCTGCCCGATGGGCGGTACTTCTTCGCCGACTACATGGACGAGGACGTGGCGGACGGCTACCCCTGCCGCATTGCCCTCGATGTCACCATCGAGGGCGAGGAGATGATATTTGACTTCACCGGCAGCGATCCGCAGATCGAAGGTTCGGTCAATATCCCCACGGGCGGCGAGGTGCGCCACGCCCTGATCATGGTGGGCCTGGTCTATGTGCTGTACTCCCTGGATACGGATCTGTTCCTGAATTCCGGCGTGGCCAGGGTCTGCCGCTGCATTCTGCCCTCGGGCAGCATCGTCAATCCGGAGTTTCCCGCCGCCGTCGGTTTGCGCACCCTGTCCGCCCAACGCCTGCAAGCCATCATCTTCGGCGCCTTGGTCCAGGCCGCGCCCGACCGCCTGCCGGCCAGCCCGGCCAGCGGCGGCCCGATCATGAACGTCAACGCCATCGACAATAAGACCGGCCGGCGGGTGGTCGCCTCCATCGATCCCATTACGGGCGGCGCGGGTGGCAATCCGTTCGAGGACGGCACGGAGGGGTCGGGGGCCAACAATTCCTTCATGAAAAACACCCCGGTGGAGATCAACGAGGCCGAGGTGCCGATCAGAATTCTGCGTTACGGCCTGCTGCCGGATTCTGGCGGTCCCGGCAAATACCGGGGCGGGCTGGCGACGGTGCTGGAATTCCGCGCCGAGGCGCCCAATACCCGCATCACCGCCCGCAACCGGGACCGCACCCGCTTCACCTCCTGGGGCGTGCAGGGGGGCCGCGCGGGCGCGCCGTCGGTCTTTCTGCTCAACCCCGGCGGCGGCGGGGAGGTCAACCTGGGCAACACCGACATTCTGACCATCGGCCCCGGTGATGAGATATTGGTCGCCTCGGGCGGCGCCGGCGGCTGGGGCAATCCGCTGGAGCGGGACGAGAAGGCGGTGCTGCTGGATGTGCGGCGGGGCTTCGTTTCCCAAGCTTCCGCGGCGGCGGACTATGGCGTCGTCATCGAGAATGGCGCCATCGACGAGACGGCGACGGCGGCGTTGCGCGCCGGCCGGACCGGGGACGCCGGCAACGATTTCTACGACTATGGCCAGGGCCGGGACGAATTCGAGCGGCTCTGGACGGAAGCGAACTACGCCGCCCTGACCGAGCTGCTGCAAGCCCTGCCGGTGCATTGGCGTTTCTTCGTCAAGCACAGAATGTTCGAAGCGGTCGATGCCCTGGACCCTGCCGCGCGCCAGGGCGACGGTTCGGAAATCCACGCCATCTTCGCCCAGATACTCGAAAAATATCCGCAATTGCGCATAACCGATTAGCCCCGGAATGCGCCGAGGAGGAACCACGACAATGAAACCAACCATGCAGTTGCGCCGGCTTCTCAGCCTGGACGGCCCGCTTCTGGTGCCGGGCGCCTACGACGGGGCCTCGGCCCGCGTGGTGGCGGCATTGGGTCACGGGGCGGTCTATCTGACCGGCTTCGGAATGGAGGCTTCGATCCTGGGCATGCCCGATATCGGGCTGGCCAGTCAGGCGGAAATCGTCACCCACGCCGGCAACATCGCCGCCGCCGTGCCAAAAATACCCGTGATTTCCGACGCCGACACCGGCTACGGCGGCTTGACCAACATTCACCGCACGGTGCGGGGTTTCGAACGGGCCGGCATCGCCGGCATTCATATCGAGGATCAATCCCTGCCCAAGCGCTGCGGCGGCATGGCTGGGCGCCAGGTAGTGCCCAGGGCTGAGATGATCGCCCGCCTGCACGCCGCCCTGGCCGCCCGGCAGGACCCTGATTTCGTCATCATCGCGCGCACCGACGCCAAGCTGGAACATGGCCTGGACGATGTGATCGCCCGACTGAATGGCTATTTCAAAGCCGGTGCCGATATGGCCATGATCGCCGAGCCGTTCGAGGTCTCCGAGCTGCACCGCCTGTGCGCCGAACTGGACGGTCCCCTGGCCATGGTGGGCGGTGTCCCCGAATGGCCCGAAAGCATGCTGTCGGGCGATGAACTGGGCGAACTGGGCGTCAAGCTGGTGCTCTACGCCTGCACCGGCCTGGGCGCTGCCCTCAAGGCGCAAATGGCCGTCTACGGCGATCTGCTCAACCATGGCCGCCTGGGCCCAGCCAGCGAAGCCGCCTGCATGTCTCTCGAAGACCTCAGCGAATTGATGGGACTATCGGCCTGGACCGCCATCGAAGCGAAGGCTCAAGGTGGACCGCACCGGGATCACCGGAGGCTTCAAGGCTAAGGCTTCCTCGGAATAAGCGCCGTGACGTCCTGAATTTGATCCATCCAGGCCGCCGCAACGGGGCTGCGCCAACTGACGATGTCGTGCATCTTGGCGTATTCATCGGCAATGTTGCGTGTGAATATAGGTTCGTGATGGGCGATCCTGTTGCGAAGTTTACGTACATCTCTCAAAGCCGATCTCGCACGATCACGCGCCTGATGGATTGGGGTCGTATTGTCCGCGTGTGGAAAGGCTACCCGAAAATGTGGCCGCCACAATGCCCGGTCATGTCTTGCCGTAAGCATGCTTTCCCAGAAGGCGAATTTCAGTTCGGCAACAACCTTGCCTGCCGTCGGCATCCTTCGGGAAACTGCTTGCAGGTCGGCTGCCGGACTGTAACGACGGCGCGGGTGTGGTAAGGACAGAATGAAACCAGATGACCAGGGCCAGTTCGGGCCGTGTACTATTTCCAAGGCAGCGGCAACCCCGTTGCGCGCCGCCACCTCGCACATCTGTAAAGGCACGATGAAGGCCGCCGACACTTCGAGATTCCATTGATACAGCTTTAGGGCATCTTCCGTATCATTGCCCATGGCCCGCAAATATGTTGCGAAGCGCGGCGCCGAAATTACATGGGGTAATTCCCGCAGTTCGTTTTCGGTAAATGGCCACAGTACCCGACTTAATAGGATAA
>JAYGEB010000050.1:0-10661 GCA_046582595.1 Alphaproteobacteria bacterium
CCGATCAGGCCGTCGTCCATGATCTCGATGGCCTCGATGCCCTCTTCCAGGGCCTGGGCGGTCAATTCATCCACGCCGTCGTCGTCGCCCTCGATAATCGCCGCCGCGATCTCCAGCAGGCGTGGTTTGGCCTGGGTGAACAATTCAACAAAGCGAGCAATTTCCTCCGGCCGTTCGAGGTATTCCTCGATCTCGTCGATCAAGGTCTGGTTTTGAATGCCGCTCAGGTCCGCCATGGTTACGCTACCGTTTCTTCAGTGATTTAAAGGGCTTAATGGGCCGCGTGCCATTCGCGCACGGCCTCGGGGATGGCGCGCAGATTGGCGATGGAGGTTTGCAGGGGGATGGCGCATTCGGGACCGATCATCCGCACGCCGGCATCCAAATTGGCGAAGACCTCCCGCTTGACGTCATCGGGAGACTTCGCGAACAGGGTTTCGGGATTGTTGATATTGCCCACCAGGGCGATACCTCCCTCCACCGCCTCCATGGCCTCTTTCGGTTTGTTTTTGGAATCGTAATGGAATGCCGCCATGCCGGTTTCCGCGATAAATCCCATGCGGTCCACGGTCCGGCCGCAAATATGCAGGATCAAGGGACAGGGGATGGCCTTGGCGAACTCAATGTGCAGATCCTTGAGGTAGCGGTGATAATATTCGCCGCTGACCAGATCTCCCGTGGCGTGATCGGGCAGGGTCAGGGCATCGACGCCGGCCTCGATCTGGGCGCGGCCGAAATCGATGGTGACTTTCTTCAGTTTTTCCAGGATTTCCTTGGTGGCCTCGGGGTCATCCAGGGACAGCAGCAGGAATTTCTCAACCCCGAAACAATGATAGGCCAGGGACCAGGGCCCCATGGTCTTGCCGATGATGGCGACGTCGGGGCCAAGCTCCTCGCGCAACAGCTTGATGGCGTCCAGCACGCATTTGGTATCGGGATGTTCGATCAGGTCGTTGGGCACGTAAATATCATCCGGATGCTCCCAAATCGGCTCCGACATGCGCACCGTGGGCCAGTTGTCCTTGCCTTCCCACTGCATCTTACAGCCCAGGGCGGAGGATTCCTGAATGATCGAGAACACTGGCATGACCGTATCGAAGCCAAGGATCGTGTGCGCCGTGGCGGCCAGACGGGCCATGGGCTCGGACTGGCGGTTGGCGTCGGGAAAGGGCGCGTCCACCAAATCCATCAATTCCACCGTGGCGACCGAAGTGGGATTGCAGACCGGCGTGCGGTCCACCGGCTGGCCGTCCAGCGCCGCCAAAACACGCTCCCGGCTGGTCATGGTCTCGGCCATATCTCCACCCCTTCCAATTTCCGGCCTATTGCTGGCCTATTCCTGGCTGCCGGGCGCCAGCAGGACGCCCTTGGCCGCGTTCATTTCGAATTCCCGCATGACCGCGCGGACGTTGGGCGCCGATTGCAGCAACAGACCGGTCAGGGCGTGGTGATCGTGGCCGCAAGCGAAATTAAACCGCTCACCCACGCCGTCGTCCGCCCGGGCATCCGTCAATTTGACCAGGGCATTGCGCAGGGCGGTCAGGCGCCCACCGGCATCCCCGTCCGCGGACAGCTCATAACGCCCCTCCCCCAAGCCTTGCGCCGTCACCGTCAGTTCGGATTTCTTGTCCCACATGGACAGTGGCGCCATTGCCGCCGCGGCATCGGGGTTTTCCTTGCAGGCCCGCAAAAACAGCCGCCGGACGGCGACCAGATGCTGGCCGCCGCAAGGGAATCGTACCGTATCCCCCGCCACGGCCATGCCGCCAAGCGTGCCCATGGCCTTGATAATATAGCCGATGCGCGCCTGAAGGCCGTCGTAACGGGCGAAGCTGCGCACCAGAAAGCGCCAGCCTTCGGCCTCTTCCTTGGCATAAAGGGCGATGGAGACGTCGCGGAAATACTTGTCCGTCGAAACCAGTTCGACCCGTGTTCCCAGACCGGCAAATGGATCTTCAACCGCCACCATTTTCGCGCGCTCCCAAATTCGCGGCTTGACGCAGGCCGGTGCAAAAGATCAATATTGGCCTGCTGGTCAGACCAATTTTAGAAAAACCCGAGGCGTCTGTAAAGCCAATCCTGGCAAGATAGGAAACATGAGCGCACACAACACACCCGAACCTCGTCCCCCCGTTCCGTTCCGCCAAATCGAACGGGCCACGGTCAGCGACGCCATCGTCGATCAGTTGCGCGGCCTGATCGCCGAAGGAACCCTGAAACCGGGCCAGCGGCTGCCCTCGGAACGGGAGTTGTGCAAACGTTTCGGCGTCGGCAGGACATCCGTGCGCGAGGCGCTCAAGCCCTTGATCACCCTGGGTATTTTAGAGGGCCGGATGGGCAGCGGCACGTTCGTCGCGGCGGAGGCGGGGCAGTTCCAAAAACCACTGCAATGGGGTCTGCTGGGTGATATGCAAAACCGGGACGATCTGGTGGAA
The DNA here is from genome assembly GCA_046582595.1 of Alphaproteobacteria bacterium. Classification (GTDB taxonomy): domain Bacteria; phylum Pseudomonadota; class Alphaproteobacteria. The sequence continues at coordinate 2,436 of JAYGEB010000050.1, forward strand.
ACCCGCCACATGCTAGAGACCAACGCCGCCCATTGGGCCGCGTCACGGGCCCGCCCGGATAATCTGGCGGCGATCGAGGCCACCCTTCAGGGCATGGCCGATCATCTGGGCCAACCGAAGCAATTTCAGCAATTTGACGCCGATTTTCATTTTGAGATCGCCCGGGCGGCGCAAAACAAAATGCTGTACCGCCTGATCAATGTCATTCGCGGCCAGATCCAAACCTGGATCGGCGAGCGTCTGGCCCTATCGCCGGAACGGGCCGAAACCCTCGCCCGCACCTCCCTGGCGCAACACCGGGAAATTTTCGCGGCCATCAAGGAAAAGGATGGCGCAGCCGCACGCGCTGCCATGGATCAGCACATCCAGACCGCCACCCGTGACCTGCGCGACCGTTAATACCGGTTCGCAGCTAAGGACATTTCCTTTATCGCGAGTGGATAAGAACCTTAAAGTAGAATTATAAATATTTCGAAATCTGAAAATTTTTATGGTTTGATGCATATTTTTTTGTACACTACGCTACATATTGTATCGTGTGTGGATATCTTGTGGATTAGCCCTCCAAGATATTTGTTAACAAATGAGCGAAGCCCCCGACATGGATTGCCGGGGGCTCCTAAGTCCGCCTACGCGGTTGCGGGCAAAGTCGGAATTAAGCCGAATCCAATTAATGCCCGGATGAGTGAATGTGGAGGTTCACTCATCCGGTTAATTTAGTAGAGATTTCTGGGATTTATAAACCTAATCAATGGGCTGAAATTTCAGTCCAAATTGCGTGGTTCCCAATATTTCGCGAGTCGGTGCCAAAAACGTTAGATTTTTGCTATTCAAGCCAACATCGCGGATCCCACAGAGGCCGTAAAAGCTTCATATTCACCCCCCGGCACAGCAAGAAATATAGTTCATGGTCTGTTCAAATTTCACTGATTCGCCAAATTATGTCACCAAATCGGTTCAACCTCTTAGATATTCACTAATTAATTCGACTAACGGATCGATTTGCGACCCCCTTCAGTATCGGGTCTGGCAACGCGATCTCCAGACCACTATAAAATACCATTTAAGCTGTATAAATCGCCTAAATAGGCTGCGTCGCCTCGTCCAGCCATTCGCGGGTCGGGTCGTCCAGTCGCGGCGACAGGGCGTCATAAACCCTTTGATGGTAGGCGTTGAGCCAGGTTTTCTCGGTCTCCGTCAACAGTTCGACGGAAATGGCGTGGCGGTCGATGGGGACCAGGGTCAGGGTCTCGAATTCCAGCATGGCGCGTTCGGCGCCGGGAATATCGGCCTCGCGCACCGCCAGCAGGTTCTCGATGCGGATGCCGTAGGCGCCGGTTTTGTAATAGCCCGGCTCGTTCGAGACCACCATGCCGGGGCGCAGATCCTGGGTCTGTTGCCGCTTGGATATGGAATGGGGCCCCTCGTGTACATTGAGATAGCTGCCCACCCCATGACCCGTGCCATGATCGAAATCCAGGCCCGCCTGCCACAACGCATGGCGCGCCAGAACATCCAATTGCCCCCCCGTGGTGCCTTTGGGAAAACGGCTCGTGGCGATGGCGATGTGGCCTTTCAAAACCCGCGTGAAACGGTCCCGCATCTCTTCGCTCACCCCGCCAATGGCAACGGTGCGGGTAACATCCGTGGTGCCGTCCAGATATTGCGCGCCCGAATCCACCAGATAGAATTCCCCTGGCCGGAGGCGGCGGTTGCTCTCGCCCGTGACCCGGTAATGCACGATGGCGCCGTTGGCGCCCGACCCGGTAATGGTGGGGAAACTCAGATCCTTGAAATGTTCGCCGTCCCGGCGGAATTTTTCCAACTGCGCCTCCGCCGCCATCTCATCGATTTCGCCTCGTGGCGCGAACACCGACAACCAGTGCAGGAACCGGCTCAAGGCCGCCCCGTCCCGGCCATGGGCCGCCCGCGCGCCGGCCAGTTCGACCTCGTTCTTGATGGCTTTGGGCAATTGGCAGGGGTCCGGACCGCGTTCGATTGTGGCGCCCGCCGCCCCTAGACGCTCAAACACCCAGGACGCGGTCAGGCCCGGATCGGCCCGCACCAGCTTTCCCGCCAGTGCATCCAGGGCGCCGGGAAACGCCTCCGTGGGCTGCATCGAGACCGCGTTGCCCAGGTGATCGGCCAGGCCCTCTTCCCGCTTGGCGGCATCCAGGAACAATTCAACCCGGCCATCGCCGTGCAAGATGGCCAGAGACAGCGGCAGCGGCGAATGGGCCACGTCGCCGCCGCGGATATTCAACAGCCAGGCAATGGAATCCGGCGCCGTGATCACCACCGCGTCCCCCTTCAGCGCCGCCGCCAAACGAGCCCGCTTGGCGGTTGAGGCCTCCCCCGCGAAGGCCAGGCCGTGGGGCACCACCAGGGCCATGGGCGCCGCGGGCTGGTCCGGCCAGACCGCATCAAGGGGGTTATCATCGACGGCGCGCAATTCACCGCCCGCCGCTTCCGCCGCCGCTCGGAACCGCGCCACGCCCAGTTCGGTAAAAAGCCAGCTATCAATCCCGAGCTTGCCATCGCCGGGCAGGTTTTCGCCAATCCAATCGGTTGGCGGGCTGTCGGTGATATGCAGGCATTGGTACAATTCGCCGTCCACCTGTTCGGCGATCTGCAGGGTATAGCGGCCATCGGTAAAAGCGGCCGCCTTGTCCTTGAGCACCACCACCATGCCGGCGGACCCGGTAAAGCCGGTCAGCCAGGCGATGCGCTGGGCTTGCGGGGGCACATATTCGTTTTGATACTGATCCGCCATCCCCACCAGGAAACCATCCAGCCCCCGCGCCGCCATCTCGCCCCGCAAGGCCGCCAACCGCCCGGCCCAATCGATCCCGCCGCCCATATGCAAAAATCCCCAATGTCATGATCGCGCCCAAGACGGCGATTATGCCGTTTTGAGGGCCACAAAAGCAAACGCCACGTGGTCTCTATATGGCATGCATAGAACGCAATGCTGCAATGCAAAACTATAGGATAGAAACCAGGTACAATACATTGAAGTTATTGAAAAAATAAATATATGCAGTGCAACATAAACAACGCGGACATGGATCGTCCGCAAAACCAGGTCAGGACATGTCATGAGTTTTTACAAGCAAATTGAACGTCAGTTGGCGCGGGATTTCTCACCCGGAGAGGAGACGGTTCTCGTCGATTATAACGATGTCGTCTTTTATGGCCGGCGCTTGCAGGCCCTGGAAATGGGCCGCCTGCTTGCCATCGCCGGGCGGGCCGTGGCATACGCCGTCAAGCGCCTGTTTTCGGCGAACAAAAGGTACAATCTCGCCAACCTAAACGGCCATCTGCGCCAGGACATTGGCCTCGGCCAGATCGATGTCATGAAAGGCCGGGGTTACCTGTAAGACACGGTCGGTTCGTCCCGGCACTCCGCCTGTAAAAACAAACCCAAGCCACCAAGGCCCGCGTCATCCCGGCGCGGGCCTTGATCTGTTTCCCTCCCACTATCGCACGACGGTGAAGGCGCGAGAGGATGGGTCTGATTGGAGGTGAGCGCCGCCGAATTCGACCACGGCGTTACGAAGGTGATACGCGCGCTTTGAACGCGGCAGGGGTTAGAATTGGCACGGCAAAAGTTTTGCCTAATACCAGCAGATCCTTGTCGCCGATGATCAGGGCGTCCGCGCTCGCGGCGAGCGCCAGTTCGAGGAAGGGACGGTCGAAGGGGTCGCGGCAGTCGGGGACCTCGATTGGGTTCGCCACGATCACGGTTTCGCACCACGGCAGATAATCGGCCAGCAGGTCTTCGCGCTCATTGCCGGTCAGGCGAAATTCCGGATACCTCAGAACCTGGATGAACTCGGCGATGGTCGCGCGGCTGGTCAACGGCACGATGAATTCCGATTGCCATGCGGCGCGCAGCCAGGACACCGCGCCAGAATGGAATAACAGAGCCGACAGCAGGACGTTGGTGTCGAGGACAAGGCGCGTCGGCGTCATTCCGCCGGGCTGCTCTCATCGCGTACCCAATCAATCGCCTTGGCGACGTCGTTTTCGGTGAGCCCTAATGCCGCCAATTTGGCCCGCACGGCGTTGACGCGGTTCAGGCGTACGGGTACCAGCACGATGCGGCCGTTTTCCTCCGTTACATCGAAATATTCCGTTCCCTTGCAGAACGACAGCACCGCCTTCGGCAGGGTCAACTGGTTCTTGGCCGTCAGTTTGGCAAGCATGCCTTATTCCTTTTTGTATGGATGTAAGGAAATATTACATTGATCCATCTCCGCCGTCAAAATACCACCCGGTGAGCCATTTGCATGGCATCTATCTGGCGCGGACCTTTGCTGTTTCCGTCCAAGCATCGTATTCTGATAAAAATCGTCAGGGAGGATGCGTGGTGGCGAATATTGGGTCGTACGATTATATCGTCGTGGGCGCCGGTTCGGCCGGCTGTGTGATGGCGAACAGGTTGAGCGCCAGTGGCAAACATAATGTGCTGGTGCTGGAGGCCGGCAAGCGGAGCAATTTCTGGACCCAGTTTCCCATCAGTTTCGCGCTGTTGCTCGATGACCCCGTGGCCAATTGGCGTTTCCGTTCCGAACCCGAGGCGGGTACCGCCAACCGGGCCATTCCGGTGCCGCGCGGCAAGGTCGTCGGCGGCTCCTCCGCCATCAACGGGCTGGTCTATGTGCGCGGACAACCCCTGGATTACGATACCTGGGCGCAACAGGGCAACCGGGGCTGGAATTTCGACACGGTCAAGGGCTATTTCCGCAAATTGGAGGATTTCGAGGGCGGCGACGATGGCATCCGCGGCGCGGGCGGGCCCATTCATGTCAGCGAATGCAAGGATGAAAGCCCGCTGTACGATGCCTGGATCGCCGCCGGGGCCGAGATCGGCCTGCCCCATAATCCCGATTACAACGGCGTCAGCCAGGAAGGCATTTGCAAGACCCAAACCACGATCCGCAATGGCAAGCGCGCCTCGGCCGCCGCCGGGTATTTGAATCCGGCCTTGAAACGCCCGAATTTGCGCCTGGAGGTGGAGGTTCTGGTGGAGCGGGTGTTGTTGGAAGGTAAACGGGCGGTGGGCGTCGAATACAGCGCCAATGGCCAGCGCATGCGGGCCCTGGCCGGCCGCGAGGTTATCCTGTGCGCCGGTTCCATCAAATCGCCGCAGTTATTGGAATTGTCGGGCATCGGCCAGGCGGCGCGTCTGCGCGAGCTTGGCATCGGGGTCAATCACGATCTGTGGGGGGTGGGCGAAAGCCTGCGCGACCACATCGCGCCGCGCATGAAATGGCGCGTGACACAACAGAACGTGACCTATAACGGCAAGGTCAATGGTCTGGGGTTGGGCTGGCAGATGCTGCGCTATGCCTTCAACCGGCGGGGTTTTCTGGGCATGCCCTCGGCGCCCATGCTGGCCTTCATGCGCAGCCGGGAGGACATGGAAAGCCCCGATATCCAGCTCCATCTGGTGCCATTCCGCTATGATAATCCGAACAAGCGCCGGCTGGGGCCGGAACCGGGCATGATCGCCACGGTGTATCAATGCCGGCCCGACAGCATGGGCCATATCCACGCCAAAAGCGCCGATCCCAATGATGACCCGGCCATCACCTTCAATTTCCTGGATGCCGAGACCGACCAGCGCGTCTTGCTGGACGGCGTGCAACGCACCCGCGATTTGATGAACGCCGCCGCCATGGATGCCTATCGCGGGGTCGAGGAAGCGCCGGGCGAGGAGATCCAGGGCGACGGCGCCATGCTGGAGTGGATCCGCCGCACGGCCGAAACCACCTATCACCCCACGGGCACCTGCCGCATGGGCACCCCCGACCGCAACGTGGTCGACGAGCGTCTGCGCGTCCACGGTATCGCCGGCCTGCGCGTGGCCGATGCCTCCATCATGCCGACCTTGGTCTCGGGCAATACCAACGCCGCCTGCCTGATGATCGGCGAAAAGGCCGCCGATATGGTGCTGGAGGACGCGGCCCGAGGCGAGGCCGGACAGACGCTTTAAATTAAGATTTTGGCGCGAACCGGTAGAGTACGCGATGGCCGCCCAGGATCTCCATGCGGGCGGTTATTTCCGACCGTGCCGACAGCACCGCCTCGAACGCCGTCTGGTTGTAATCGGGGAAAATATCCTGGCGTAGGGACAGCATGCGGGTGATCATGGGGTCGTCCTTATTGACGAACTCGATCACGCCATGGGGGGCGAGCGCCAAAATCCATTCCACCGCTTGGACCAGGGGGATATTCCGCCCAATCGCCAAGTGGTGCAAAAACGCCAGGCTCAAACTCATGTCCGCGCGGGCGCGGGCGGGGAAACCCTCCCGCTCGACCCCATTCCAGCCCTGGCCGGGCGAAGGATTGGCGGCATCGAGATAGATCGGTAAAAAATTCAGGCCGTCGGCCTGGGCCCGGCTGAAAGCCCGCTCCAGCGCCAAATGATCGGCATCGGCGCCGATCACCCTGGCGGCGCCGTTTTCCAGCGCCAGCACCGCGTAGTCTCCCACATTACAGCCCAGATCCAGCAAGGCGCCTGGTTGAACGAGGGTAACGGCGGTAGCCACGAAATCCCGTTTTTGCGCCTCCGATTGATCGTCGTAGCGATGGCCGCGGCTGTATTCGCTCCAGGTGGAAACGCCCGTCGTTTTCAGGGTCAGTCCGGCGATCCAGTGGCGCAGTTGGCGCAGAATGGCGAGCTTGCCCCGGCGGGCTCCCTTCGGCACTTTTGGCGCCTCCCCGCCGGTCTGTTGCAGGGCCTTGTTCTGCAAACGCGCCTGCAGAAAAACATGCCACATCATGTTCCATGACAACCTGTGGCGCATCTTCAACAGGGGGGCCAAATCGGTGACGGAAATCCCTTCCAGTGCCCCCCGATACCAGGCATTGGGGGCGATGCCCAGTTTCGCGCCCAGCAGCAGAGGATTGATGAATTGTTCGCAGAACTGACGGTAACCGGCCCACGGTTCACCATCGCGGTAGGGGCGCAGCGACAAAATGTCAATGAACACCGGCCGGGCGCCAAAAAACTGAACATTGTAGGCGCTGGCGTCGCATAACGTGATGTTATCGGCCATACATTCCAAATGCAGATCCAAATGCAGCAGCGCCGCCGCCTTCAGAGCGCCAAAGGACCATTCATAGGGGTAGGTGATAAAGGGCACGCGCTCATGTTCGACGGCCATGGCGCCGTCCGGAATATCAAGGGGACATTTCGCTTGGTCCAAAACCGTGCTCGCGATCAAGCGGCCGTCGTCCAACAGCCGCTTGGTCGCGGGCGCCGCCATGACCGTTCGAAAATCGTCCGCGATGGCGGCCGAGATGGTTCTGATAATACGCCCATCCGCCTCGAAAACCTGCCCGGCCGGGTCGCGGAACGAGCCCGCGATGGGGCGCATAATTCGCGCGGCGCGCCCGACCGTCGTATCTGGACCGGCGGAACGGTTATTCATTCAGCCCTTCATCTTTTTTCCTTCCCGGCGCCCTGCCGAACAACTGGCCGATCCGCGCCCGGACCTGTTGCCAAAAAACCGCAACGGTGGCCGCGCCGGCGGCGATGACCGCCAACAGGGCCTGCACGGCCATGCCGGCGGTGCCCGGGTCGATATAGGCGTGAGCGCCGCCGGCCGGCGATCAAGTTTACCGACGCCACGGCAATGGCGATTTTCGCGAAACCAACGGTCCGGGCAATAAAGCGGTCTCTCATGGCGGGAAATTCCCTCTCATAAAATCGCTGATCATCTAGATAACAAAATAAGCGATTCCCGTCCCAGTTCCATGACGTGGATCACTTTGCCATCAATTTGTTAGCGGCGGAAACGGTAAGCGGAGAAAAACTCCAGGAAAAGAGGCATCCCGTTGAAATTGGAGATCCGGATAAATCTGGATCTTCGCGGGCGCGAGGATGATAAATTCGATCCCTGGCGGCGTTGGCAATTCAATTTTCGCCCGGTTTTTTGCCCGGTTACCGGAATTAATGGTTTGTTTGCCGGCGGCCGCAAAATAAGATGCCGCGCAACGGTCTTGGGTAAATGAACCCCATGGCTGATCATTAAAACAACGAACAATGGAACCGTGATGCCGTTTAGGGCTTGGGAATTCCTGAAGAAGGCGGCCCAACTTCCTCTATATCCATTGTACCTGAACCTATTATTTCGTGATTTTTTTCTTTCGCTCCAATCACTACCAGTTTCTGATCCCGGATACCTTTGCACAGTACCCGACTTAATAGGATAA
>JAYGEB010000052.1:0-3556 GCA_046582595.1 Alphaproteobacteria bacterium
ATTTATCCATGTATTCAGGCGTTTTTTGTGTTTCCCTGGATCCCCGCTTTCGCGAGGATGACGTCTTATCGAACTTTCAATTTCAACAAGAAGCCACTTCGCCCGGTGTTTTCCCCGCTTACGCTTTCGCGACCGAAGTGATTGATTCAATTGCTCTATTCTTAAGAGTCCGAGCACATTTTCTTCGAATGCGCTTTAGGGCTGTCCGCAAGGCATGGCCCCATCGATGGGGCGGGCCGTCCCTGTCACCAGTTGAAATATTATCCAAATTTTACGAAAATCGCGCCATTTTATGTGAGGTTGTCAGAGGGCCCCGAACTAGCTACCCTTGCAACGAATCTTTTAGAGGGAATTCACCGCATGATTTCTATGCATTGCCAACGCCATGGCCTGCTTGGCTTGTTCGTGCTCGCCGCCGCCTTGAGCGGGGCGTCCGGGCCGGCGCGGGCGGCGGCGGAGCGGGTTGGCGTTGCCGCGGCCGTCATTCCGGCGACCACGGGAACGCCGCCCGGCGGCGCCGACCGGGTCGTCGTGGTCGGCGACCGCATGGTCCTGAACGAACGCGTGGAAACCTCCGACCAAGGCCGGACCCAACTGTTGTTCCTGGATGGCTCGGCCCTGACCATTGGCCCCAACTCCTCCGTGGTGCTGGACGAATTCATCTACGATCCGAAGACCAAGATCGGCAAATTGGCCTTCAGCGCCACCAAGGGCCTGTTTCGCCTGGTGGGCGGCAAGATCTCCAAGAAATCCGCCGTTATATTCAAGACCCCGACAGCCGTGATCGGCATTCGCGGCGGCATCGGCATCATCACCGTGCGCGAGGTCGGCAAGCAGGCCGGCCTCGGCAATGGTTTGACGGCGGGCCAGGAAGGTTCCGCCACGCCCTCGACCGGCGTCTTGCGCCTGGCGCAAGGGGCTCCGGCGCCACGGGTGATCACGACGGCGCAATTGGCATTCGGACAAATGACCGTGCAATCGGGCGGCGTCACCCGATCGATCAACATTCCCGGTTTCCAGGTCGTGGCCACCAGCCCCACGGCCCCGCCCAGCCAGCCCACCCGCGCCGAGGACCCCAGTGAAAACCTGGGCGGTCTGGAGGGATCGGGCGGCGGCAACACGGGCGGCGCGCCCGAAGCGCCAACCAACGAAGATGTCGCCGATACCCAGCTCTCCAACCTCGGCTCCAACATCCAGCCGACACTTATCTTCTCCGCCCCGCCGATCAACCAGGCGCCGCCCCCGGCGCGACTACCGATAGCCGTTTTCGAACCGGTACCTGATTTGATCACCGATATTCGCGAAAACACCGTTGTCGCCGTTGCCCCGACCCCCTACAGCGGCCGTTTTCTCAGCCAGACGCCGTTCACCGCCTTTGATTTCGACACCCCCCGCACCACGCAGGTGGCGACGCGCAATGAAAACGGCGGCGGCATCCTGCTCGCGAACGGCTTTCTTTCGGTGACTTCATCGATCGACAACGCCTTTTTCACGCTGCCCGTGGGGACCGGCACCTTCTCGGTCAACAGCAGCACCGCGCGGACGCGCTTTGGCCCCGTCAGCGGCACCGGGTTCGGCGCGCCGGACCAATCGTTCTTCTATTGGAATTTGCAGGAGGTCAATTTCAGCAATAATCGGTCGTCCGCTTTTGCCGGCTTGGCCTTCACGGGTACGTTCCCGACCACGGGACTGGCGACCCATGATCTTTTTGTCGGTTTTCCGAACAAAACATTGATCCCCATGCTGCCGGTGGACTATGGCGGCAATTTCGGCGGCCGGCCGGCGGCCATCCTCTACAGCGCCTATTCGCCAAATTTGCTGACCTTTCCCAATGACGGACGGTCCGTGGCCCTTTATGGCTCGATCGCGATCGACGGCGTCGCCGTCAACCAGAAGTCATCCATGGTCGTCTACATGGGGGTGTATTTTGGCGACAGCTTTTCCAACGACAAACTCATATTGTCGGGCTTTTCCCGCGGCTCCGTCCGTCTGACCTCCACCGGCCGGCCAATCCGGGTCGATGGCGGCGGCGGCGCCACGTCGCAGGACGGCAGCGGCAATGCATTTTTCGGCAGCAGCGGACCCGACTATTTCGTCATCAGTTCCGATTTCACCAGCGGTGGCAAAACGACGCTGCTTGACGCGGCCGGCTTCGTTCAGACCCTGGAAAACACCAGCGTGCCGGCTCTGACGTTCTTTCACGAGACCTACACCCAGCCGAAACCACTGCCCAGCGGGGTCGGAACATCGCGCACGACGCAAACCCTGAACGGTTATGTTTCCGGTATTGTCACGGCAAAGATCGGGTCCAGCACTTTTGTCAACTATATTGCGCAAAATCTGAACGATACGCCCGACAGTTTTCGTATCAGTACCAATGCATCGACCAACCGTCTCGACGCGGCCATCAGCACGGCGGACGCCTTTAACACGCGATCCAAGCTGGTCATACCTCTGGGAAATCCGACCGGCAAATCGCGCGCGCGGCAGGCATTTATCGACGATGACTTGTTCGCCGTCCGGGATTCCTCATCCTCGTCCCCAACCATCGGCGGCAACGCCGGCACCGGCCGCATCGTGTTGATCACCTCCGCGTTCGCCAATCTGTCGGGCACCCTGGTAAGCGGGGTCACGTTCTGTAGCTGCAAGTTCACAAAATGGGGCTTCATATCCGGCGAGGTTCGCAAATCCGACTTCTCCGAGCGCCAGCGTTTTCATCTTGTGCCATGGGTCGCGGGCCAACGTTCCACCGCCGCCGACATCGCGGCCGCCGCGATCGCGAAGACCGGCATAACGACATATTCCGGCCATGTGACGGCGAACATCCAGAACGGCAGCCAGCAATACGTTGCCTTTGGCAATTATACGCAAACTTGGAATTTCACCACCGGCACGGTTATCAGCGGAAATGACACCGTGAATTCCAGGTCGGGCGCCGTCACAATTTCCAATCTTGATGGCGCCAGTTATTCCGGCACCATAAACGCGGTGACCAGCCCCGACACCATGGGCCGGGAATTTTCCGGTTCCATTTCCGGTTCGCAGCGCAGCGGTGCTATTGAAGGCACCTTCATGCGAGGCGCCGGCGACAATGTCGGCGAAGTCGGCAGCCAGTTCCACGTCACGGGCAGTGGCAGCTATTATGCCGTGGGTGTCGCGCTCGGCAAGGCGCAGTGATACCGGCTCAATCCTTGGGCCGCAGGGAGACCATGCGGGCCAATAGGGCGGAGGTATCCCAGCGGCGGCCGCCCATGGCCTCGACCTCCGCATAGAACTGATCGACCAGGGCGGATAGGGGCAGGGAGATGCCCTGGTTCTTGGCTTCTTGCATGCAGATGGCCAGATCCTTGCGCATCCATTGCACGGCGAAGCCATGTTCGTATTCCTCCGCCAGCATGGTCTTATGGCGGTTTTCCATCTGCCAGGACTGCGCCGCGCCCTTGGAAATCACATCCACCACCTGGGCCCCGTCCAGGCCGGCGCACAAGGCCAGGTTCAGACCCTCGGCCAGGCCCTGGACCACGCCGGCGATACAGATCTGATTGACCATTTTGGT
>JAYGEB010000056.1:0-5538 GCA_046582595.1 Alphaproteobacteria bacterium
ATCCGTCGCCATCACCGCCCGCCTGGAACCCACCGATGCCACCCTGACCGACCCCGAGATCGAAGCCATCGCCGCCAAGATCGTCGCCGCCGTCGCCAAGGCGACGGGCGCCGTCCTGCGGGGTTGATTTTTCCACTATTCCTCCTAAATTGGAGGAAAGGAGGAAATTCCCATGCCCCTGAATATCAAGGACGAACAGACCCACGAGATGGCCCGGAAGCTGGCCAACCTCACCGGCGAAACCATGACCAAGGCCGTCAAGACGGCCATTGAAGAACGGTTGGCCCGTTGTGAGAAGCCTCCAAGGAAAAGAAGAGGTATTGCTGACAAACTCAACCGTCTTGCCGAATACTACTCAAGTCTGCCCGTGCTTGATAACCGAACTCCCGACGAAATAATTGGATATGACGAATTTGGACTCCCCAAATGATTGTTATAGATTCGTCCGCCGTGGTTGCAATCTTGTGCGGCGAAACAGAGGCCCAACGGTATAGCGACATCATGGAGGCCGCCGACGGCCGTTATTTGAGTGCGGCAAATATGCTCGAAACATCCATGGTTATGCACAATCGATTGGGCGCCGTCGCGGATCGTTCCGTTGATGAATTTCTCTCGGATGCAGAAGTTGAAGTTGTTAATGTGACCCGTCAAACCGCCGACATCGCTTTTGCGGCATTTCGGCAGTTTGGCAAAGGCACGGGCCGACCGGGCGTTTTGAATTTTGGCGATTGTTTTTCCTATGCCCTGGCACGGGAGTTGGAATTACCGCTCTTATTCAAAGGCAATGATTTCTCACGCACGGATATTCAAGCCGCAACAGAGGTATATTCCTGAAACCTTCACCGCCCCTTGAACACCGGCGGGCGTTTCTCCATGAAAGCGCGGGGGCCTTCCCGGGCGTCCTCCGTGCCAACTAGAATTGCAGTCTCCGCGCTTTCCAGGGCCAGTGCCTCGGCCTCGCTCAAATCCCCCCCCTGGCGCATCACCTTGCGCGCGGCCTTGACCGCCAGGGGGGCGTTGGCGGCGATGGTGGCGGCGAGTTCCAGGGCGACGGCCTCCACCTTGCCGGCGCTGACAACGTAATTGACCAAACCGGCGGCAAGCGCCGCATCGGCTTCGATGGGGTTGCCGGTCAGCAGCATCTCGGCCGCCAGGGCGGGGGAAACCAGCCGCGGTAGGCGCGCGGTGCCGCCCATGGCCGGGATCAGGCCCAATTTCACTTCCGGCAGGCCCAGCCGGGCGCCGGTCGCCACCACGCGCAGATCACCGGCCAACAACATCTCCATGCCGCCCGCCATGGCATGGCCGTTGGCGGCGACGATCAAGGGTTTGCCCAAATCGAAATCCCGCAACGTGGCGCGGCCCGGAAGGCCCGGATCGTTTACGATGGCGTGGTCCCAATCGTCCGCGGGAGCCCTCGCGCCCGTAAACAGCGGGATAAAGCTGGAAAGATCAAATCCCGCGCAAAATGTGGAGCCCGCCGCGCCGCTCAACACAACAACGCGAATATCGTCGTCCATGCCTAGTTTCTCCCAGCACGCCGCCAGGGCGACGATCAATTCCGGGTTTAGGGCATTGCACGCCTCGGGCCGGTTCAGACGCACCAGAGCGATGCCGTCGTTTTGTTCAATCTCCAATACCGCCATGCAAACTTCTCCCTCTTGTCATCGACACTGTAGCCCAACTTGGCTACGCTTCACCCCCATGAAGATGATTAAAAATGGCCTGGTCGCCGTGGTGAAGCAGGACTGTGAAACCTGCGTACTGATTGAACCGGTCCTGGCGCGATTGGCGGCCGGCGGCATGGCCGTCTGCAGCCAGGACAACCCGAATTTCCCCGGTTCGGTGTCCGGTGTGCGCGATGACCGGGAACTGGAAACCTCATTTAATCTGGAGATCGAGACGGTTCCCACCGTGGTGCGCATGGAAAACGGCGTTGAAACCGGGCGTGTCGTCGGCTGGGTGCGCGCTGAATGGCGCGACTTCACCGGAATACCGGACTTGGGCGAAGAGCTGCCGGGGTTCCGCCCCGGCTGCGGCTCGAAAAGCGTGGAACCGGGCATCGCCGAGGATCTGGCAATGCGCTTCGGCGACCTAGCCATCGTTGCCCGGCGGATCGAGGTGGCGCCCCTGGAAGACGAGATCGAGGCCTGTTTCGAGCGGGATTGGAGCGACGGCCTGCCCGTGGTACCGCCGACGCCGGCCCGCGTCTACCGCATGCTGCAAGGCACCTCGCGATCGCCGGACGAAGTGATCGGCATCATCCCGCCCGACCTGGCCCCCTGCACGGTTGAAAAGGTCGCCATCAACGCGGTCATGGCCGGCTGCAAGCCCGAATATCTGCCCGTGGTCCTGGCGGCGGTTGAGGCGGCCCTGATCGAGGAGTTCTGCATGCATGGCCTGCTCTGCACCACCATGTTCGCCGGGCCCATGGTGGTCGTCAACGGCCCCATCGCCCAACGCATCGGCATGAATTCACGGGAGAACGCCCTGGGCCAAGGCAACCGCGCCAACGCCACCATCGGCCGCGCCCTGCAACTGGTGATCCGCAACGTCGGCGGCGGCAAACCGGGCGGCATCGACCGGGCCTGCCTGGGCAATCCTGGCAAGTACACGTTTTGCTTCGCCGAGGACGAAGCCGGCTCGAATTGGGACTCCCTTTCCGTGGAACGGGGCTTCGCCCCCGATGCCTCCACCGTGACCCTGTTCGCCGGCGATGGCGTGCAGGCGGTGGCGGATCAAAAATCGCGGCGGCCCGACTCGCTCGCCCGCACCTTCGCGGCCTGTCTGCGGGTGGTGGATCACCCGAAGATGATCATGGCGGGGGATGCCTTCCTGATCGTCTCGCCGGAGCACGAACGGGTGTTCAACAATGCCGGCTGGAGCAAAGCGCGCCTGAAGGCGGAACTGGACCACCTATTGCTGATACCCGGCGATGAAATCGTCGCCGGCGCGGGCGGCATCGCCGAAGGCGTTCCCGCCAAGATGGCCGGCGAGAGCTGGCCGAAATTCCGCCCCGGCGGCCTGAATATCGTCCGGGCGGGCGGCGGCGCGGGCATGTTTTCCGCCATCATCGGCGGCTGGGCCGCCAGCGGCGAACTTGGCTCCATCCCCGTTACCAAGGAGATTACGGAATGAATGAACAACATGGAAATGTGCGCATCTTGCTCGACCCGACGTCCGAGCGGCAACCCGGCCGGCGCCAATTGCTGCCGCGCCCGGCAAGCCTGGACGGCCTGACCGTGGGCTTGTTGGACATATCCAAACCCAGGGGCGATATCTTTCTCGATCAGCTCGACGAGTTGTTGCGCGGCAAGGGGATCACCGTAAAGCGCTACCGCAAACCCACCTTCACCCGCGTCGCGCCGGTGGATCTGAAACAACGGATCGCCGCCGAGGTCGATGTGGTGGTGGAAGGCCTGGCTGATTGAGGTTCGTGTACCTCGTGCTGTATGCACGATATCACGGACCTTGAAGGGCGCGGCATTCCCGGCGTCGGCGTCGCCTCCTCTGAATTTATCCCGGCCGCGGCCGCACAGGCGGAATCCCTTGGCTTCGATGCGGCCATGGTCTTCGTCCCGCATCCGATCCAGGACCGCGACGACAATGAAATGCGCGATCTGGCGGAAGCCGCCTACGAGGAAATTGTCTCCCGGGTGTCACAAATGTAGCTGTCGGCGTTATCATTCGTTGGCCTGATGATCCGCCGGATAACGGCCCACGCCCCAGCCGCCGTCGACCGCCAGGACCTGACCGGTGATGAAGGAAGCCTCCTCGGAACAGAGGAAGGCCACCGCCCTGGCGATATCCTCCGGCAGGCCGACCCGCTGCAAAGGCGTGTCGTGCAACATGCGCTGTTGCACGGTGCCCTGTTGGTGGATGCGGGCCTCGGTCATCGGCGTTTCGATCAGGCCCGGCGCGACGGCGTTGACGCGGATGCCCCGGGGGCCGAATTCCGCCGCCATCTGCCGGGTCAGGCCGTTCAGGGCGGCCTTGGCGGCGGCATAGGCGGCAGCGCCCGGCGTGCCGAACAGGGCGAACACGGAGGAGATATTGACGATGGCGCCTCCGCCGCCGGACATGGCCCGCACGGCGGCGCGGGAAAGGCTGAACACGGCCCCGACATTTATATCCATCATGCGCGCCAACTCACCCGGATCGGTCTCCAGGATCGAGCGGGCCTGACCAACGCCGGCGTTGTTGACCAGAATGCGCCAGGGCACGGCGGCCGCATCCACCGCCGCCCCAATCCGGTCCGCCGCCGCGGCCTCGGTTATATCCACGCAAAGAGTGGCAACGGCATCTCTCCCCGCCGCTTCCACCAGGCTGTTCAGACCGTCTGAATTCCGGTCCACGGCCAATACGTTCGCGCCACGAGCCGCCAGCAACAGGGCCGTGGCCCGGCCGATGCCCGAGGCCCCGCCCGTCACCACCGCCAGCGGACCGTCGCAAAATCCATATTCATCCATCGTCACGTCATATTCTCCCCAGCTCCGTCGGGGCGCACCATAGCAGGCTATCGACGGCCTGGCCGCGCGGTGCTAAAAGCGCCCCGCAATGACAGATTTAAGCCATATCCGCAATTTCTCCATCATCGCGCATATCGATCACGGCAAGTCCACCCTGGCCGACCGTCTGATCGAATATTGCGGCGGCCTGGAAAGCCGCGAGATGCAGGAACAGGTGCTCGATTCCATGGATTTGGAACGGGAGCGCGGCATCACCATCAAGGCCCAGACCGTGCGTCTGAACTACAACTCCAAAAACGGCAAGAGCTATATCCTGAACCTGATCGACACGCCGGGACACGTGGATTTCGCCTATGAGGTCAGCCGGTCGCTGGCCGCCTGCGAAGGCTCGCTGCTGGTGGTGGACGCCAGCCAGGGCGTGGAGGCCCAGACCCTGGCCAATGTCTATCAAGCGATTGAAAACGATCATGAGATCGTCCCGGTTCTGAACAAAATCGACCTGCCGGCGGCGGAGCCCGAACGCATCCGGACGCAGATCGAGGATGTCATCGGCATTGATGCCGCCGACGCCATTCTGACCTCGGCCAAAACCGGCATCGGCACCGAGGAGATTCTGGAGGCCCTGGTGGAGCGTCTGCCGCCGCCCGTGGGCGAGGAAGAAGCACCCCTGCAGGCCTTGCTGGTGGATAGTTGGTATGACGCCTATTTGGGCGTGATTGTCTTGGTCCGCGTCGTGCACGGGCGTCTGGACACGGGCATGCGGGTGCGCCTGATGGCCACGGGCAGCCGGCATCTGATCGAACAGGTGGGCGTCTTTACGCCGAAGATGGAAAAGACCGACACCCTGGGGCCGGGAGAATTGGGTTATTTCACCGCCTCCATCAAGGATGTCTCGGAAACCCGCGTCGGCGATACCCTGACCGGCGACCGCAATCCGGCGGAACATGCCTTGGCGGGCTTCAAGCCGGCGGTGCCGGTGGTGTTCTGCGGCCTCTTTCCCATCGATGCCGCGGAATTCGTTGACCTGCGCGAAAGCCTGGCGCGTCTGAAGCTGAACGATGCCTCGTTC
>JAYGEB010000128.1:0-1910 GCA_046582595.1 Alphaproteobacteria bacterium
GACAAATTCGACCGGCGGACGGTCCTCATTTTTGCCTCCCTGGGAACCGGCCTCGCCGCCCTGGCGGTGATCTGGGCGACAACTCAGAGTACGGGGCTGCTGATCGTTACGGCGGCAATTTACGGCGGCTTCTGTTTTACCATTTACCCCTTGTCGGCATCTCAGGTGAATGACCTGGCGGACCCCGACAGAATGGTGCAGGTGGCCGCCGGGTTGCTCATTGCCTATGGGTTTGGCGCCAGCATCGGCCCGGTCATGGCGGCGCAGTCCATGGCGCTGTATGGGCCGGCGGGATTTTTCATGTTCCTCATCGGCATCTATTGCATGCTCATCGCCTTTACCCTTATCCGCATCGTCCAGCGCCGGCGAGGGGATGAATCCAAGGCGCGGTTCATGCCCCTGGGCGGCGTCGGCGTGTCGTCCAAGCAGTTGTACACAGCCGCGCTGGACAGTGCCGGGCGGGCGAAGCCCAAAGACGCCCCATGAGAAATTCGACCCCCGCACGGGAATTCGACTACATCATCGTCGGCGCCGGGTCCGCCGGGTGCGTGCTGGCAAACCGCCTGAGCGAGGATGCCAAAACCAAGGTGTTGCTGCTCGAATTGGGGGGAAGTGACGCCAGCATTTTCATCCGCATGCCGACGGCGCTGTCCATCCCGATGAACAGGGATGAGTACGATTGGGGCTTCACATCTGAGCCCGAGCCCCACCTAGGCCACCGCCGCCTGCGCTGCCCCAGGGGCAAGGTGCTGGGGGGGTCGTCCTCCATCAACGGCATGGTCTATGCGCGCGGCCACGCCCTTGATTTCGATGAGTGGGAAAGCCTGGGCGCCGAGGGCTGGGCCTATGGGGACTGCCTGCCCTATTTTCGCAAGGCCGAGACGTGCGCTTACGGCGCCGACGAATACCGGGGCGGCGGCGGTCCGTTGAGAACGTGTAACGGCAACGGCATGGAAAATCCCCTCTACCGGGCCTTCATTGCGGCCGGTATCGAGGCCGGCTACCCGGAGACGGCCGACGCCAACGGTTTCCAGCAGGAAGGCTTCGGGCGCATGGACATGACGGTCACCGATGGCGTCCGCTGCAGCGCCGCCACTGCCTACCTGGCGCCGGCCCGGGGCCGCGCCAACTTGCACGTCGAGACCGGGGCGCTCGCCCGGCGGGTGGTTGTTGAGGGCAGGAAGGCGGTCGGGGTCGAGGTCGAGAAGGGCGGCGCGTCTTACGTCGCCCTGGCGGCCCGTGAGGTGATTGTGGCGGCGGGCTCCATCGGCTCCCCGCATTTGTTGCAGTTGTCCGGCATCGGACCGGCGGCCCAACTGGCCCAGGCGGGCATCCCCCTGGTGCACGACCTTGAGGGCGTGGGGGCGAATTTGCGCGATCACCTGGAAGTCTACATCCAGTTCGAATGCAGAAAGCCGATTACCCTGAATGGACGCCTCGGCCTTATCAGCAAGTTCCTCATCGGCGCCCGGTGGGTCCTGTTCAAGTCGGGCCTGGGGGCCACCAACCATTTCGAGGTGGGCGCCTTCATCCGTTCGGGCGCGGGATTGAAATGGCCTGACGTGCAGTTCCATTTCCTTCCCGCCGCCATGCGCTATGACGGCAACGCGGCATTCGACGGGCACGGGTTTCAGGTCCACGTCGGCGCCAACAAACCCCGGGCCCGGGGATGGGTGCGCAGCCTAACGCGCGATCCACGGGACCGTGCGCAAATCCAGTTCAACTATCTGGACAACGACTTTGATCGCCGGGGATTTCGCCGCTGCGTCCGCCTGACCCGGGAAATCATCGGCCAGCCGGCTTTCGATCCCTATCGCGGCGGCGAAATCCAACCGGGGGCGCAGGTGCGATCCGACGACGAGATCGATGCCTGGGTAAAGGCCAACGCCGAGAGCGCGTATCATCCGTCA
>JAYGEB010000243.1:0-1974 GCA_046582595.1 Alphaproteobacteria bacterium
AACGTAATGGATACTACGTCACCGTGTTGCCACCGTATTGCCTCTCGTCATTGCGGGGCTTGACCCGGCAATCCATGGCGCGGTTTGGCGCCGGACGGCGGAAAGCTAGGTTTGGCCCCGACGCTGGACCGGGCGCATGACCTTCAACAACCAGAAAATGACGCAGAATACGCCGGTCAGAATGACCAGGGCGATGACCGCCGCCAGGCGCGACCCAAAGGCGCCATCCAGGGTGTAGCCGGGCCGGAGCAAATAAACGCAGAGGATCAGCACCGCCTGCAAGGCCGCCCCGGCGCTGAACAGTATGGCGATAAAGGTGGAGCCGCGCAGGGAGGTCAGGACCATGCCTTCGACGCTGCGCTGTTGCACGATGTGGCTGTGATAGGCGCGCCAGTGATAGCCGCAAAAGCCGGCGATGCCGACGATAACCACGGCCCAGAATATTGAATTTTCATAGCTCAAACCATTCAGGATCAAGTTGAACAGATCCTCGAACGGCTGATAGAAATACAAAAATATCAGAACGACGATATAGATTATGAACCACACCAGGGTCCAAAACCACTGCCAACCACTCATATGCCGTCCCCTTCGAGCTTCATTATTGCCGGCATTTTAACCCCGTCCTCGCGGTCGCGAAAGGTCTAGCTTGGACATTTAAACCCCCTAAATCCATTGCCGATGACCTGGCCAAAGATAACCATTTCCGGGCTGGTGCGCCGGTAGGTGTCAAGCGTGGCGATGACGGCGGCACGGTCATGGAAGGCGGGAGGATCGCCGCCTCGGCGCGCCGGTAGTTCGGCGAATAGCTGCATCGCCGCGCCGTCGATCCCCTGTAACAAGGCCGCCCGCGCCGCCGCCGTTTCCGGCGTCTGCGCCAGTGGCGCCAGGGCGGCGTCAAGATGGGATAGAAGGGCCGGCCACCGGGCCAGTATCCGATACAGGCCCGGCACGAACGGCGTGCCGTCCACATCCGTGCCCAGGCGAAGCAACGCCGCGCGGGTAACATCGTCGATCGTATCAACATCGGCCATCGCCGGCAAGGCGGGCATGGCGGCGGGCGGCCGCCAATCGTCCGCCGGCCAGCCCCCGCCATCGGGGCGTTCACCGCTCATCAGGCGGCGCAACAGTCCGGCAAAGATCAGGTTGACCGGCGCCACCCGGACAAAGCTGGCGCAAACATCGCGAATGGTTTGAAGATCGGCGGGGCCCACCCCAAGGTTCGCCGCATCCATCGGCGCCAGCCGCGGCAAATCCAGACCGGCCGCGAGGCGCCACCCGGCGTTTTGCGCCACGCCGGATTGAAAGGCGGGCTCCAGCGCCGACCAGGACCATTCCAGCCAGCCCGGCCGCGTCGCCAGATGCCGTTGCAGGGAGGAGACATAGGGCACGGCCCAAAGCCTGCGGATTTCACCGTAGATCTCTGCAATCGGCCCCGTGGCCGCCTCCTCGGGCAGTTCCGCCAGCATTCACCCCTCCGGCATCCCGGCCCGGCGCAAGCCTTCTGCGAAGCGCCGGGCATCTTCTTCAAAGGCAAAGGGCACCGCCTGAACGCAGGCATTGACGGTCATGCCAGGCGCCATACGGTCAAAATTCTCGTAGGCGGCGCGGGCCGCATCAAGATCGCCCAGCATTCCCAGAACCGCCGCCAAAAATCGATGCCCGGTCGGAAAGTTCGGGTTTTCATGTAGCGCCTTTTCCGCCCATATGCGGGCTTCGTCGTAGCGTTCATCGTTGAAATTCGGAACGCCGGCCATTACAAGATACAATGGCAGCATGGGATTCTTTGGACTGAGCTGTATGGCCTTTCGCAAAAGCTTGAGACCTTCATCGCACAGTACCCGACTCTTTTCATAAAACCCAACCTATCTGCGGACTTCGAGGGATTTTGGAGGTGAGTAGGGCGGCCATGAGATGGCCAGATTCGGGTTCACTCGATTTGACCATGGCTTTTCTCAAAACATTCAGTCCAAG
>JAYGEB010000366.1:0-12002 GCA_046582595.1 Alphaproteobacteria bacterium
ACCGCCATGGGCCCGATTTCTTCCGGCTTCAGCCAACTGCCCAGGGCGGCCGCGACCAGGGGCGGTCCGGCCATGCCCATGGTGGCCCCGGGAATGGCGATGACAACGTCGCTCAACCCCGACAGATTGGCTTGCCCGGCAAAGGCCGCGCCGGTGACCATGGCGATGGTCGGCGCCTTGCCTGATAGCCGGGCGAAGGTCACGAAAGACAGCGTCGGGCCCTTTGCCGTCAGGACCAGGTCCTGGGTCCGGGCGCCGCCGCCGTCCCACCAGCCGACCACGGGCCAGCAATTGCGTTCGGCCAGCGCGAACATGCGGTCGGTCTTGCGGTGATTGATCGCGCCCTGACTGCCCGCGTAGACCGTGAAGTCATAGCCGGCGACCACGATGGGCAGGCCGTCCACCGTGGCCGTGCCCATGACCAGACCGTCGGCGGGGCCGCTCATGTCGTCTCTGGCCGGGGCCGCCAGGCCGCCATATTCGACAAAACTGTTCCGGTCGATGAAGGCCTCGATGGAGGCGCGAATGGTCCGCAGACCGCGTTTTGCCTGGCGCGCCACGGCCTCGGGCCGCGCCGCGTCCAGACGGGCCGCTTGTGCCGCCTGGATTAGGGCCAGATCGTCGCGGATGCCCGAATTTTCCTCATCACTCATGAATAAAACTGCAATCGTTGTCCGTGTCGGTGAATGCCTTGCCCAAGGCCCGTAACGTCATCGGGATTTCCCGTGTGACGGCCATTCCTATCTCCCGCTTTATCGGTTTCTCCCGTCATGTTATCACAAGCAAATTCCACGCGTCCGGAGGATCTGATGGCGTATGAAACATTGAGCCTGAATGTCGAGGGCGGCATCGCCCATGTGCGGCTGATCCGTGGCTCTGAATTCAATACGATGAACCGGGCGTTCTGGCCCGAAATGGTGGCGGTATTCGGCGAAATTGATCACCTACCCGCCGCCCGCGTGGTGGTCCTCTCGGCGGCGGGTAAACATTTTACCTCCGGCCTGGACCTGAATGATTTCGCCGCCGGCCTGGTGGGCGGCGATGGCGAGCCCGCGCGCCAGGCCGAGGCGCTGCGCCGCACGGTGTTGCATATGCAGGAAACCATGACCGTGCTTGACCGCTGCCGCCTGCCGGTCCTGGCCGCCATTCAGGGCGCCTGCATCGGCGGTGGTATCGATCTGATCAGCGCCTGCGACATGCGGTACTGCGCCGAGGATGCCTTCTTTTCGATCCAGGAAACCAATATCGGCATGACGGCCGATGTGGGGACTTTGCAAAGGCTGCCCCATATCATGCCCCACGGCATCGTGCGGGAATTGACCTTCACGGGCCGGCGCATGATGGCTGGGGAGTCGCGGGAATGGGGCCTGGTCAATCAGGTCTTCGCCGATCACGAGGCGTTGCTGGCCGGTGTCATGGCCATCGCGGCCGAGATCGCCTCGAAAAGCCCCATCGCCACGGTGGGCAACAAGGAAATGCTGAATTATGCCCGCGATCACTCCATTCAGGATGGCTTGAACTATATCGCCACCTGGAATGCCGCCATGCTGTCCCGGGCCGACCTGGGCGAGGCCTTTAAGGCGAAACAGGAAAAGCGGGCGCCGGAATACGACGACTTGGATCCAACCAAACGGTTGGCTTAGGCTGCCTCAATCCGCGCCCAGTTTTTTCCAGACGCCGGAGGCGGTCATGACGATCCGGCCCTCGATGGTCAATTGGCCCTTGATAAAGATCAGCGAGCGGGTCTCGCGGGTGATGTTGCCGGTGCATTCGATCCAATCGCCGGTCCGGGCGCCGGCAAGATAATCCACGTTCAGCGTCACCGTGGCGCAGGCTTGATCCTGGGACCGCTCCCACACCATGTTACCCAAGGTATGGTCGGCAAAGGTGAACAGCATGCCGCCGTGCACCACGCCGCGCCGGTTACCGTGGTGCGGCGCGGCGCGAAAGCCGCAGGTGTATTGTTCACCCTCCCGCTTCTCATAAAGCGGGCCGACAAAAGATTCGAAAGTTTCACTCTCGGCGGCCAATTTAAACCCCGCCGGTACGTCCGTACTCATGTACAACTCCCCAATGCGCGAATGATATTTCCCGGTTCGGTGTAGCGCGTTTGCGGTGTCAATTGAAAGACCGCTTTGCTAGATTTCGCCTGGGATCATATAGAGAGGCGCCCATGACCGTTACGATTTATCACAACCACCGCTGCTCTAAATCCAGGGCGACGCTACAGTTATTACAAGACCGTGGTGTTGAACCGCAGGTGATTGAATATCTCCAAACCCCGCCGGATGCCGCGACCCTGAAAGACATACTGGTGCTGCTAAACCAGGCTCCCCGCCAGTTCATGCGTACCAAGGAAGACGCCTACGCGGCAAATGGTTTGGCAGACGAGGGCTTGGAGGAAGGCCAGTTGATCGACGCCATGGTGGCGAATCCAATCCTGATCGAACGCCCCATCGTCCTGGCGAATGGCAAGGCGGCCGTGGGCCGCCCGCCCGAGAATGTCCTGGAAATTCTCTAGGCGCGCTTTAAGCTGGTGATCCGGCGGCCGGTAATCAAGGCCTCCAGCACATCCAGACCCTCGGCCGTCAGATCGACAAAGCGCAGGGCGGTTTCATTGTCGCCGGAGTCCAGGCGCACGATTGTCGCCATGACCTCGATGCTTAATTGCTGGCCCTTGCGCTCGCCCGAAATCTTGATCATCAGGCTGCTCTCAATACTCCGTTTCGGCAACACGCCGTCGATGCGGACGCCGCCCAGGCCCCAATCCAGGCTGTCGTATTCAAGGCCATCGGCCTCCACGGTCAGTTGCAGCAGGGACAACCGCCGGTCCTTGCGGTGATTGTAGATGCCGGCTGATTTGAAACTGATTTTTCGCATTTGGACCTTTCCCGCGCAGCAGGATAGGCCGCGAGAGTTCATGAATGGTTAATGCCATTCATCGCCCGGAAAATGCCGCGCGCAAGGCCGCCGCCACCTGCTCGATGGCCGCCCTGCCTTGATCCACGGCATCGGCGAACGAGAGGAAGCCGTGCACCATGCCCTCGTAGTTGCTTAGTTCCACCACGGCGCCCGCCTGCCGCAGGCGTTCGGCATAGGCGATGCCTTCATCGCGTAGCGGATCATGGCCCGCCACGATGACCAGGGCCGGCGCCAGGCCCGTTAGGTCCTCGGCCAAAAGAGGTGCGAAGCGCGGATTTTCGGCGTCTTCGGGATTGGTCATGTAATGGTCGTAGAACCAAAGAATATTGGCGCGAGTCAGCAGGCGCCCTTCCGCGAATTCATGGTGGGATGGGGTCTTGGGCGTACCGTCGGTCACTGGATAGATCAAGATTTGTAACAGCGGCGCAATACCGCCTTCATCCCGGATGCCGATGGCGGTGACGGCGGCGACATTGCCGCCGGCGGAATCGCCCGCGATGGCCATTCGCCCGCCGTCTGCGTCGAATTCCGCGGCATGGCCGCCGATCCATCGATAGGCCTCCAGCCCATCGTCGACGGCGGCGGGGAATTTGTGCTCCGGCGCCAGACGGTAATCCACCGAGACAACGATACAGGCCGCCCTGTTGGCCAGGGCCCGGCACAGACTGTCATAACTATCCAGACTGCCGATGACAAAGCCGCCGCCATGATAGAACACCAGGATCGGCAGTTTCTCGTCTTCCGCCGGCTTCCGCGGTGTGTAGATGCGGATCGGGATATCGCCTCCGGCGCCGTCGATCCGGCGGTCTTCGACGCGGTAGACATCCTCGGGCCGGATGTTCAGGGCGGCGGCGGTGTCCTCGAAAATCTCCCGCGCCCGTGCCGGCGACAGGGTATGAAATTCAGGGTAGGGCGAATTCGCAACCAGGCCCAGGACGTATTCGATTTGCGAATCCAGTGTCATTGTTCGGTCTTTCCATTGCCAGGGGTATCGTCCTGAAAGCGGCCGGTCTTTCGATAGGCGGCGATGGCGGCGGCCAGATCGCCGGCTTCGGGGCAGCCGGCGCCGCAGATGCCCCGCAGCACCGCCAATTGCGTGATTGCCGCCGCCAGCTTACCTTGCCGCAAATAAAGCTCTCCCAGATATTCATTGGCGCCCAGATGGCCCGGCTCCAGGGCCAGGGCGCGGGCATAGCGCCGCTTGGCCCGAACGTAGCGCCCCAACCGGGCATTGGCATAGCCCAGATTGCTCAAGGCATCGATGTTGTCGGGATTGCGGTCCACCACGTCACGCAGCAGTTTAACCGCGAGTCCGAAATTCCCCGCCTTGATGGCTTCGACGGCTTTGGCGTGGGCGGGATCGTCCGTGGGGAGTTGGGCGCCTTCCTCTCCCGATGTGCCCGCCGCCCAGGCTGGCCCGATAAGGATTGCAAATACCAACACAAGAAATATCCGTGCCATTTTTGACTTCCTTGACAATGGGAATAATCCGCGATGACGGGCTCCGCCGATTGGGTTAAGTTGCCGCCCATATGGCGATAACCGGGAGACAATTTCAATGAACGATACACAGCCAACCACGATCCGCCTGCATCCGAACGACAACGTGATCGTGGCCCGGGACGATATCGCCCAAGGCGCCCAGGTTGCCGGCGAAGGGGTTTCCGCCAACGACGAGGTGCCGGCCGGGCACAAGATCGCCACCCAGGCCATCGCCAAGGATGCGCCCGTGCGCAAATACGACCAGATCATCGGCTTCGCCAGCGCCGATATTTTGCCCGGCGATCATGTCCACACCCACAACGTCATGGTCCAGAATTTTGAGCGGGACTACATGTTTAGCGTTGACGTCACGCCGGTGGATTACGTGCCGGAACACCAGCGCGCGACATTCCAGGGCATCCGCCGCGCCGATGGCCGGATCGCCACCCGCAACTATATCGGCATCCTGACCTCGGTGAACTGTTCGGCGACGGCCGCCCGCATGATCGCCGATCATTTTCGTGGCGATGCCTTGGCGGACTATGCAAATATCGATGGCGTGGTGGCGCTGACCCACGATTATGGCTGCGGCGGCTGTGCGGGGATCGGCTTGAATTATATTCAGCGGACCATCGCGGGCTACGCCAAGCACCCGAATTTCTCGGCCAATCTGCTGCTCGGCCTGGGCTGCGAGGCGAACCAGATCGGCGCCATGATGGCGGCGGAGAAGCTGAACCCATCGAAGAATTTGCACGCTTTCACCATTCAGGATACCGGCGGGACGGAAAAGACGGTGGCGCGCGGCATCGGCCTGATCAAGGACATGCTGGTCGATGCCAACCGGGTGGAGCGGGTGGCCATCCCCGCCAGCGAATTGATTTTGGCCATGGAATGCGGCGGTTCGGACGCCTATTCCGGCATCTCGGCCAATCCGGCCCTGGGCGCGGCGGCGGATATTCTGGTGCGTCACGGCGGCACCGCCTGCCTGGCGGAAACGCCGGAAATCTTCGGCGCCGAACACCTTCTGACCCGCCGGGCGGTCAGCCGGGAAGTGGGCGAAAAGCTGGTGGCGCATATTCATTGGTGGGAAAAATACACCGCCGCAAACGGTGCGGAGATGAACAACAATCCTTCCCCTGGCAACAAGGCCGGCGGCCTGACCACCATTTTGGAGAAATCCCTGGGCGCCGTGGCCAAGGGCGGCACCACCAATTTGGTGGACGTCTATCCCTATGCCGAGAAGATCACCGAAAAGGGCTTCGTCTTCATGGATACGCCGGGTTATGACCCCGCATCGATCACCGGCATGGTGGCGGGCGGCGCCAATATCGCCTGTTTCACCACGGGCCGGGGCTCGGTCTTTGGCTGCAAGCCGGTGCCCTGTCTGAAGCTGGCCACCAATACCACCATGTTCGACCGCATGACGGGCGATATGGACATCAACTGCGGCCGTATCGTGGATGGCGAGGCAACGATCCAGGAAATGGGCCAGGACATTTTCGATCTCATCCTGGCGACGGCGTCGGGAGAGCTTTCCAAATCGGAACAGCTTGGCATCGGCGCCGACGAATTCGTACCCTGGACCGTCGGCGCGATCCTTTAGGGCGGGGATGCTGCGGATGGATTTTCGGCTGGACGGCCGGCGGGCGCTGATCACCGGCTCCACACGGGGCCTTGGCTTGGCCATCGCCAGGGCCATGGCGGAACAGGGCGCGGCGGTCATTATCAATTCCCGCACGGCGGAAGACTGCGCGGCGACGGTGGAGATGCTTGCCGCCGCCGGGCATGAGGCCCAGGCCCTGCCGTTCGATGCGGGCGAGGGAGCTTCGCGCGGGGCGGCGCTTGGCAAGGCCGGCGCCATAGACATCCTGGTGAACAACGCCGGGATCATTCACCGCGCGCCGTTGGCGGAGCATGCGGAGGAGCGATGGCGCGACGTGCTCAATATCAATCTCACCGCGCCCTTTCTGCTCGCCCAACAGCTCGCTCCAGGCATGGTCGCCCGCGGCTGGGGCCGCATTATCAACATATCCTCGATCATGGGCCAAATCGGGCGGGCCACCATTCCCGGCTATGTCTCCTCCAAGCATGGCCTGGTGGGCCTGACCAAGACCTTGGCGATCGAACTGGGTCCGCACGGGGTGACCGTGAACGCCATCAATCCCGGCTATTTCGCGACCGAGTTCAATGCGCCCCTGATCGCCGATAAGGAATTCGACGCCATGGTCAGGGGCCGCACGCCCCTGGGCCGGTGGGGCGATCCGGCGGAATTGGCCGGCGCCGCCGTTTTCCTCGCCTCCGATGCGGGCGGTTATGTCAACGGCGCCAGCCTGACCGTCGATGGCGGCATGACGGCCGCGTTGTAAGCCCATGCCCGGCATTAAGCTGGTGATCTTCGATATGGATGGCGTTTTGTGCCATACGGATTTTGCCCGCCGTCTGGACTATCTTGGCGAGGCGACCGGACTGGAAGCCGGCGTCATCGACAGGGCCACCTTTCAATCGGGTTTCGAGGAGCTGGCGGACCGCGGCAATTATTCCGCCGCCGAATATCTTCGGCTGTTTGGCGAGCATTTGGGCGTGGCCGTTTCCCGGCAAGATTGGCTCGATGCGCGGCGACGGGCGATGACCCCAAACCACGCCATGTTGGCTTTTGCCAGGCGGCTGCAACGCCGGCTTTCCGTCGCCATGCTGACCAACAACGGACCTTTGTTGCAGGAATGTCTCGGTGAAGTGTTTCCCGAGGCCGCGGAACTCTTTGGCGACCGCGCTTTCTTCTCCTACCAGTTCAGTTCCAGCAAGGAAGAACCCGAAATCTTCCAGGCAGTCTTGAAAACCCTGGGTGGGCGGCCCGAGACGACCTTGTTCATCGACGATTCCGAAGCCTATATCGCATCGGCCCAATGCGCCGGGCTGGCGACCCATCACTATTCGGGTTTCGATGACTTGATGGCGGCGCTAGGCTTGCTGGGTCTTTCGCCCGCGGCACTCTAAAGAGGCCGTCATGGCCGTCCCCATCGTGCATCATCCCGCCTACACCGCGCCGCTGCCCCATCGGCGCGGCTTTCCCATGGGCAAATATGGGCTATTGATCCAGCTTTTGCGGGAGCAAGGCTTGGCCACGGCGCAAACCCTCCATGTTCCCGACCTGGCGCCGCGCTGGTGGTTGGAGCTGGCCCATGATTCCGCCTATGTGGACGGTATTCTGTCCCTGACGGCCGGCGAAGATGTCATGCGCCGCATTGGCTTGCCGCTATCACCCCAGTTGGCGGCCCGTTCCCAGGCCGCCGTGGGCGGCACGGTTCTGGCGGCGCGCCTGGCGCTGCGGCGGGGCATTGCCGCCAACAGCGCCGGCGGCAGCCATCATGCGGGCATTGGCCACGGCGCGGGCTATTGCGTCTTCAACGATGTCGCCGTGGCGGCGCGGGTGCTGCAGGCCATGGGTCTGGCCATGAACATGCTGGTCATCGACCTGGATGTGCATCAGGGCGACGGCACGGCGGAAATCTTCCGGGGCGACGGTGCCGTCTATACCTTTTCCATGCATTGCCAGGATAATTTCCCCGTCCGCAAACAGCCGGGCGATAGAGATATCGGGCTGCCCGCGGGTTTGGGCGATGAGGAATATATGAAAATCCTGTCGGAACAGGTGGCGGATCTGCTGCGGGGCCCGGCCCCCGATCTGGTATTTTACAACGCCGGCGTCGATCCCCACGAGGGCGACCGCCTGGGCAAGCTTTGCCTGAGCGATTCCGGCCTGGCGCGCCGCGATGCCCTGGTCATCGGCGCCTGCGCGGAACGGGGCGTGCCCATCGCCTGCGTGCTGGGCGGCGGCTATGATCGCGACGCAATGTTGCTGGCCCGGCGGCACGCCTTGTTATACGCTGCCGCCGAGCGTTGTTACCGTGAATTGCGGGGGTTTTCCGGCGCGGCATTTTGTTCCGGGCCCGGGCGCCAAGGGCATGCGCGGCAAGAAAAAACTTAAGAGCTAAACAAGGTGCGAAATTCCATGCGCGGAAATGTCGATTACTATGTCTCCCTGGCCTCTCCCTACACGTATATGGGCGGGCGGCTGCTGCCGGAAATTATTGCGGACACGGGCGCCGTCTTCGATTTCAAGCCCGTCATGGGGGCGCAACTCATGGCGGCGACGGGTGGACTGCCCGTGGCCAAGCGGCATCCCGCCCGCCTGACCTACCGGATGGTGGAGCTGGAACGCTGGAAACGCCATTGGTCCATCCCCATGAACACGCAGCCAAAATTTTTCCCCGTGGATGACGCCAAGGCAGCCCATATGGTGATCGCGGCCTTGCAAGCGGGCCAGGATGCCATCGCCCTGTCGAATGTCTTCCTGGCCTGTGTGTGGGAGAGGGAACAGGATATTTCCGATCAAGCCACCCTGGTGGCGGCGGCCGACGGGGCCGGTTTTGACGGCGCGGTGCTGGCCGCCCGCATCGGCGCCGAAGAGGTGGCCGCCGTCCATCAGGCCAATACGGACGAGGCCATTGAACGCGAGGTCTTCGGCATGCCCTGGTTTTTTCACGACGGCGTACCCTATTGGGGCCAGGACCGCATCCGCTTCCTCGCCCGCGCCCTAAAAGAGTAAACCGGGATATGCCGGCCCTCGTGATCGTGAACCCGGCGGCCGGCCAGGGCGCCTGCGCCAAGGCCTGGCCCGACATCGAGACGGGCTTGCGCGTCGCCCTGGGCGAGATCGAGGTGGCCATGACCGCCCATGCGGGGCAGGAGACCGAACTGGCCCGGCAAGGGGTTGCGGATGGCGTCGGCCATTTTATCGCCGTGGGCGGCGACGGCACCATGAACGGCGTGGTAAACGGCATCATGGGCGACGGCGCCCCGGCCAACGACGGAATAGCGCTTTCCGTCGTACCCGCCGGCACCGCCAACGAGCTGGCCCGCGCCATCGGCGTGCACGGCGATGCCATGGGCGCTATTAAAGGCATCGCCTCGGGCCGGGTGCAACGATTTGATCTGTTGCAGGCCGATTGCACCGGCCTCGATGGCGCCGCCCACCGCCACTATGGCGCCCTGGCGGTATCCTGGGGCGGGGCGGCGGAGATCGTGCACCGCACCAATACATCGCGGTTTTTGAAGAAACTTGGCGGGCGTTTCAGCTATTACGCCAATACCCTGATCGTCACCCTGACCTACCCCATGCGGCGCTGCGATTTGACCATCGATGACCAGGAGTTCAAAGACCAGGTTTATTATTCCGGTCTGGTCTGCAATACGGAGTTTCTGGGCGGCGGCATGCGTCTGGCCCCTGGCGCCGATCACGCCGACGGCGTTGCCGATTTACTCTTCTTCAAGGATATTCCGCGGCGGGAGATCATCCTGCAAAAACCCAGTTGGCTGTTCGAGGGCCATCACATCGAACATCCGAAGGTGGACTTTATCCGGGGCCGGATTTTCACGGTCGAGGGCGGCCCCGAGACCCTGGTCGATGCCGACGGCGAAACCATCGGCCGTCTGCCCCTGCGTGTCGAGACGCTGAAACAGGCCCTGACCATCATCGGATAGAACGGTTTTTTCTTTTAGACCCATTTCAAGTTTGAGTGAATCGGTCCTAGCTCTCTGCGCTCACGCTTGCGCGCAAGAGCGCACCGCTCCGCGCGGGCGGCGCATAAGCGCCGGGTCGCCGTCGCGACCTTGATCGATCATTCCAATCTTGAAATTGGCCTAGACGGCCAGGTCAGGCGGGGGCGGCGAATTCGCTTTCCGGGTCGCCGGCAATGCGTGAATGAAACATCACGCGGGGTTCGCTCATGTCCCAAGTGCCGGAGCGGTGCATGAGGCAACGGTTATCCCAAACGACGGCGTCGCCCACGCTCCAATCGTGATGATAGACCCGTGGCGCCTGGCAGATAAATTCCACAAGATCGCGCAGCAGTTTTTCCGACTCATCCTCTTCCAGGCCGGGAATGCCATAGGCATGGCGGCCGACGGCGATGGTCGGCTGCTTGGTTTCGGGATGGATCTTTACCAGGGGCCGCAAGGGTGGTTCCTGATCGCCAAAACCGTAGCCCATATATTCGCTGTCATTTTTCTTGGTCTCGCCGAATTTCTTTTGGCTGCAATAGAGCGAGTGGTAGGCCGACAACCCGGCGATCTTCCGCCGCATGGCCTCGTCAAGGGCCTCATAGCCGGCCCGGTTGTCGGCCCAGCCGGTTTGTCCGCCCTTGGCCGGCAAAACATGGGCGGTGAACACGGCGCCCTTGGCCTGCACCGGCATATAGGTGCTATCGCAATGCCAACCCATGTTGCCCTTCAGGACCTTAAGCATGTCATCTTCATTGTCCGTTCGAATGCTGCCGTCCTTTTTGACATTGCTGAGTTCCATAAGATCGAACTCCAGATCGCCGAAGCGCCTGGCGACGGCAATCTGCTCTTTATGGTCAAGATGCTGAGCGGGGAACACCAGCAGGGCATATTCCAGCCAGGTCTCGTAAAGGGCGGCGAAGGCCGGCTCGTCCAGCTTGGTAAGTTCCACTCCGGTGATCACCGCGCCGAAGGTGGCGTCCAGGGGCTCGACATGAAAGGGCCTGGATGAAGTCATAGGAGTGCTCCCATTGCGACGTATTTCAAATCCAAGACATCAATACCACATTGCGTGGACAGGACGCCATGGCGACGGCTACATCTTGCGGTGCCTGGCCAACCAGTTATTGGCCAACTTCCGGGCCTCGGCGATCTGGGCCGGGCTCAGCCGCTTGGCGATAAGGTCGCGGTATTTTTGGCCAACGTCATCGCCGTTATCGCCGGCGATGGAAAAATATTTGTACGCTTGCACCAAATTCCGCGCCATGCCTTGGCCCTTGGCATGCAAAATTCCAAGGCTGGTTTGCGCTATGGCATGGCCCTGTTCGGCGGCCTTGCCATACCATTTCAGGGCCTCCGCATGGCTTTGCCCGACGCCCTGGCCCCTGCTGTAGAGCAGACCCAGCCGGTACTGGGCTTCCCTATCGCCTTGCGCCGCCGCCTTGCCGTACCATTTCGCCGCCTGGCCATGGTTCTGTTTGACGCCCTGGCCACTGTCGTAAAGATAGCCAAGGTTGAACTGGGCCAGGGCGGTGCCTTGCTTGGCGGCCTCGGAATACCATTTCAGCGCCGCCGCGTCGTCTTGCCCCACCCCCTTGCCGAACTGGTAGCGGGCGCCGAGGATATTCTGGGCATGGGGATCACCTTGCCGCGCCGCCAGAAGGTACCACTTCGCCGCCGCCCGGTAGTCTTTCGCCACGCCCTGGCCGTTGTCGTACATCATGGCCAGATTGGTCTGGGATATGATATCCCCCTGGCCGGCGGCCTTGGCATACCATTCCGCCGCCGCGCCGAAATCCTGGGTCACGCCGCAGCCAAAGAAATACATCACGCCCAGGTCTTTCTGGGTGCCCACATGCCTTTGTTCGGCGGCCTTGGCATCCATCGTGGAGGTCCGAAACAGTAAATCGGATCAGCCGAGGATGGTGGTTTGCACCCGCACCATGAAGGAAATTATCGAACGCCAAGAGGGACGGCGTAAAGATGGGAGCGATCTTCTCTTTCCTATAGCCAAAATGACATTGCGGCGTAGGTGGGAA
>JAYGEB010000397.1:0-2605 GCA_046582595.1 Alphaproteobacteria bacterium
GCCGCCATGCTGGCCCGCTGCGCCGGCGAGAAGCATTACTTTGGCATGCTGGACGTGTTGTTCAAAAGCCAGTCGAAATGGGCCAGGGCGTCCAATCCGCAGCAGGCCCTGGCCAAAATCGGCCGTCTGGGCGGCTTTACCGAGGCGCGTTTCACGGCCTGTATGAAAGATCAGGATCTGGGCGACATGATCTTAAATAGCCGTTTGCAGGGCGTTAAGGAATTCGAGGTTAATTCGACGCCCAGTTTCATCGTAAATGGCGTTAAGACCGCCGGCAACATGACCATTTCGAAATGGCACGCGTTGCTGGCCACTTACTTGAAATAAGCTTTAAATAAACTTTAAATTATCGGGGACGGGACCAGGTGCAATTTACCAAACTACGGCTGAGCGGCTTCAAGTCCTTCGTCGATCCGATGGAGTTGATCATCGAGCCGGGGCTGACCGGCGTGGTCGGCCCCAATGGCTGCGGCAAATCCAATCTGGTCGAGGCGTTGCGCTGGGTGATGGGCGAAAACTCCGCCAAGCGCATGCGCGGCGGCGCCATGGACGATGTCATCTTCAACGGGTCGCAAAGCCGTTCCAGCCGCAATTTGGCTGAAGTTTCCCTGACCATCGATAACAAGGACCGCACGGCGCCGGCCATCCTGAATGATGCGGAGGAATTGGAAGTCGTGCGCGCGATCGAGCGGAACAGCGGTTCGGCCTACCGCGTGAACGGCAACGAAATGCGCGCCCGCGATGTGCAGTTGCTGTTCGCCGATGCGGCATCTGGCGCCCATTCGCCGTCGCTTGTCAGTCAGGGCCGGATCGGTGAAATCATCAACGCCAAACCGGTTGACCGCCGCGCCCTGCTGGAAGAGGCCGCCGGCATCACCGGCCTGCATTCCCGCCGGCACGAGGCCGAATTGCGCCTGCGGGCGGCGGAAAACAATCTTGAACGCCTGGACGATGTCATGCAGGCAATGGAGGCGCAGTTGCAGGCCATGAAGCGCCAGGCCCGCCAGGCCCGGCGCTTCCGGAAGGTTGGCGAGCAGATCCGCCGTTTCGATGGCATTCAATTGCATCTGCTGTTTCAACGCGCCGAGGGGCAATTGCAAAAGGCCGGCGAGGAATTGCACCAGGCCAACGCCCAGGTCGCCCGCCTGACGGAGGCCGCGGCGCTTGCCACCACGGCCCATGCGGAGGCGGCCAATGGGCTGCCGGAGCTGCGCCAGGGCGAGGCCGTGGCGGCGGCCGCCCTGCATCGCCTGGCGGTGGCCCGCGACGGCCTGGATCAGGAGGAACGGCGCATCGCCGAAGCCGCCGCGCAACTGGAGGCGCGGCTGCAACAGATCGGCATCGACCAGCGGCGGGAAAGCGGCCTGGGCGAGGAAGCGGCGGCGACCACGGCCCGGCTGGAAGCCGAGGCGGAACAAATACAAAGCCAGCAGCAAGATGAGGCCGCCGCCGGGCAAAAGGCGGAAGCGCGGGTCGCGGCCGCCACGGCCATTCTGTCGGATGGCGAAGCCGGCTTGCAGGCCTTGACCAATCAGGTGGCCGACGGTGCGGCCCGCCGCGAGGCCCTGCAACGCGGCATTGCCGCCGCCGCCCAGCGCCTGGACCGGCTGTCCCAACGCCAGGAGGAGGCCAAGGCAGCCCTCCAGCGTCTCGGGGTGGAAACCCAGGACGATGACCGCTTGCGCGAAGCCAACGATTTGTTGGCCCAGGCCAGCCGGGCGGCGGAGGATGCCGCTGCCGGGTTGGAGCGGCGCGAAGCGGCCCATGGCGCCTGTGAGGAAACCTTGGCCCAGGCCCGTGAAGAAAGCCAGCGGGCCGCGGCTGCGGACGGCCAGTTGGCGGCGGAAGAAAAGGCCTTGGCCGAGTTGCTGCTGCAAAACGATGCCGAACTGTGGCCCGCCGTGATCGATACGGTGACGGTGGAGCCGGGCTATGAGGCCGCCCTTGGCGCCGCCCTTGGCGATGATTTGAATGTCCCCACCGATGAAGCCGCGCCGATGCATTGGCGCACCTATCCGCCCCGGGCGGATGCGCCGGAGTTGCCGAAAGGCGCCACGCCTTTGTCAAACTACGTCAAGGCGCCGGACGCCCTGGCCCGGCGTTTGTCCCAGGTCGGCGTGGTGGATGCGGCGGACGCGGACCGTTTGTCGGCGGACTTGGCCTATGGCCAGCGCCTGGTATCGGCGGTTGGCGCACTGTGGCGCTGGGACGGCTTCACGGTCGGGGCGGGGGCCGAGACGGCCGCCGCCGTGCGTCTGGCCCAGGGCAACCGGTTGGCGGAATTGCGCCAGCAGCGGGCCGATATGGCCCCGGCGGTGGAGCGGGCCCGGGACGCCCTGGTGGCGGCCCGGGACGATCTTGCCGAGGCCGAGCGCGGCCGCGCCACGGCGCGGCAGGCGGCCAGAGAGGCGCGGGAGGAACGGGAGCGGGGCCGCAACGCCCAGGCCAAGGCGGAGCGGGAGGCGGCGGCGCGCTCCGCCCGGCTGCTGACGGTGCGGGAAAGCCTGGCCCAGACGGAGGCTGATCTGAACGAGAGCAACAGCGCCATGGCCGAGGCGCAAGGGCAATTGGACGCCCTGTCGCCCCTGGATGATCTGCGCCGGCG
>JAYGEB010000420.1:0-1752 GCA_046582595.1 Alphaproteobacteria bacterium
CGGCGCAGTCCACAGCTTTGGAGAGAATGGGTCAAAGAGAGAGGATGTTGGGAGAACTGTCGGAACGGCGGTCAACAGCATTTGGCCCAGATGCCCGCAGAACCTAGGGTTTTCAGGCCCGCGACAAACCGCGGGAGACTATTGTGAACAAGATAATGGCGGAGGGAGTGGGATTCGAACCCACGATACGGTTCCCCGTATACACACTTTCCAGGCGTGCGCCTTCAACCACTCGGCCACCCCTCCGCATGCGCGCTGGCGCGGTCGAACATAGTGAGGAATAGCCTGCCGGGCAATATGGCGATCGGGAACAAATTGACAGGGGCCGCCAGAGCATTTTCAATGCGGTCTGAACCACCCGTTCCCCCTTTCCGTGCACCGGAAGGGAGCGCGGGCGGCCCGGCTATTCACCTTTAGTTGAAAACGCGCTAATTATTTTTTGGTCGCCGCCAACGCGGCAAATTTGGGGTCTGACTGGTTTCGCATGTCGATGGGCTGGATAAGAATTGTGGGCCGGATACTGGGCTGGCTGCTGCTGGCGCTGGCTTTGCTGGCGGCGGGCACCGAGGCCGTCGGCTCCCTGCGGGCCGGCGTCTGGCAGCCCCTGGTCCTGGGTCAGGTCTGGTATGATCTGGACCGGGGCAGCCTCAACTTGATGCAGGCGGTGATCCAGCGCCATCTGCATCCCGCGATCTGGGACCCCGGCATCATAGCGGTGCTGCAATGGCCGGCCTGGCTGGGAGCCCTCGTTCCGGCCTTGCCATTGTTGCTTTTGGGCCGCCGCCGCCGCCGCCGAAAAACGTCTTTTTCCTGAGCAATCGTAAATAATCCGCAAAACGACCCAGGCCTTAATCGCCGGTCTTCAGGGCGGCGATAAAGGCTTCCTGGGGAATTTCCACCTTGCCGAAGGTGCGCATGCGTTTTTTGCCCTTTTTCTGCTTGTCCAGCAGTTTGCGCTTGCGGCTGACATCGCCGCCATAGCATTTGGCGATTACGTCCTTGCGCAGGGCGCGCACGGTTTCCCGGGCGATGATGCGGCCGCCGATGGCGGCTTGAATGGCGATGGCGAACAATTGCCGCGGGATCAGTTCCTTCAGCCGTTCACAGAGCGCCCGGCCGCGCTGGTCGGCGCGCCCCGCATGTACGATCATGGCCAGGGCATCGACCGGTTCGTGGTTGACCAGGATCGACATCTTGACCAGCCGTTCGGTCCGGTAGGCCACCACCTCATAATCGAAGGAGGCATAGCCGCGGGAGACCGATTTCAGACGGTCATAGAAATCGAACACCACTTCGTTCAGGGGCAGTTCGTACTGCACCATGGCCCGGCTGCCGGCGTAGGTTAGATCGATTTGGCTGCCGCGCCGCTCCTCGCAGAGTTTCAGGACCTGGCCCAGATATTCGTCGGGCACCAGGATGGTGGCCTTGATCCAAGGTTCCTCGATGCGGTCGATTTGCACCGGGTCGGGCAGGTCCACGGGGTTGTGGATCTCGGCCACGGTTCCGTTGATCATATGCACCCGGTAGATGACGCTGGGCGCCGTGGTGATCAGCTCCAGATTAAACTCCCGCTCCAGGCGCTGTTGCACGATTTCCATATGCAACAGACCCAGAAAGCCGCAGCGGAAACCGAAACCCAGGGCGGCGGAGCTTTCCGTCTCGTATTCGAACGAGGCATCGTTCAGCTTCAGACGCGCCAGGCTTTCGCGCAGGTCAACGAAATCCGCGGCATCGATGGGAAAGAGGCCGCAG
>JAYGEB010000426.1:0-3955 GCA_046582595.1 Alphaproteobacteria bacterium
AGCGCATTTTCTTCGAATGCGCTCTAGCATCTTGAAAAGGACGCTATACCGATGCGAAAATATATGGAAGACCTGCGCGCCCGTGGCGAACTGCTGGTGACCGACTGCGGGGTCGAGGCCAAGCATGAATTGGCGGCCGTCACTCAGAAGGTGCAACAAACCAGCAACAAACCCATACTTTTCACCAATGTGTCCGGCAGCAAACTGCCGGTGCTGACCAATATTTACGGCAGCCGGGAGCGGCTGGCCGATATTCTGGGCATCGAGGCGGCGGATTTTTGCCGCAAATGGAGTGAACTGACCGCGACGGGCGGCGTTGGCGGCGAACTGCGAATTGAAGTCGACACGCCGGCCGACCTGATCGACTGCAAACTGAGCGATCTACCCCTATTGACCTATTCCGCCCGCGACGGCGGCCCGTATTTTACCTCCGCCCTGTTTCTGGCCAGGGATCCCGAAACCGGCGTCGGCAATCTCTCCTTTCATCGTTCCATGTACATCTCCGATGACGAACTTCGCTGCCGCCTGGCCCCGACACACCATCTGACCATGTACCATGAAAAGGCGGAAAGCATGGGCCAGCCCCTCGAAGCGGCCATGCTGCTCGGACCCTCACCGGAAACCTTTCTGGCCGCCGCCGCGCCGATACCATACGAAGCGGATGAGCTTGACCTCGCCGCCTCTCTGGCCGGCCAGGCGATGGAGATGCGCCCCTGCAAACATATCGACCTGATGGTGCCAGCCTCGACCGAGATCGTCATCGAGGGCCGGTTTCTGCCCAACGTGCGCCGCCCGGAGGGGCCGTTCGGTGAATTCATGGGTTATTACGTGCCGGTTGGCGACAACGCCGTGTTCGAGGTGCTGGGCGTCAGCATGCGCCCGGACGCCATATTCCACAGCATCAATTGCGGCTCGTCCGAGGAGGTTCTAACCCTGGAACTATCCGTGGCGGCGACGATCTATCAGCGCATCAGCGCCATTCTGCCCGGCATCATTGATGTCACATGTCTGCCCTTCGTGCTCCATACCGTGGTCAAAATCCGCCAGCAATACGAAGGCCACGCCCGCCAGGTTATGCTCGCCGTGTTCGGCTCCGAGCCGACCTGGGCCAAATTCTGCACGGTGGTCGACGAGGACGTCGATATTTACGACCTCAACGATGTCACCTGGGCGGCGCTAACCCGTTCGCGGCCCGACAAGGATGTGCTGATCATTCCTAATACGCCCTCTTTTTACCGCGACCCGCACAAGGATCACTGGTCGCGCCTGGGCATCGATGCCACGGCGCCCTTCGAACGGCGCGACGAATTCATCCGCAAGGTTGTTCCCGGCGCCGACGAAGTGGATCTGGACCGCTACTTCGACAAACTCTAGCGCACGGGTCCATCAAGCCGATCCGGCGCCAACAGCGCCATGGGGCTGCCCACGTCGACCACGCCGATGGCTTGGTGCGCCTTGTAGCCCAGCAATTCCTGTATGCGCACGGGCATGTGGCGCACCTTTTCAATTGGCACGGTGAGGAAGCTGTTTTCCTCCGCCCGCAGCCAACCGACCACGTAACCGAGGAACAGACCGCGCCGGTGTTGGTCCAGCGTCCGGTTGGCGCCGCCGCCGTGAAGGGCGGAGCCGAGATAGAGCAGGGCGGAGCCGGCCGGCATCTCAGCCTGGACGATTTCCTCCCGCAGCGCCTCCCGTCCGGGCGGCCATGAATGGCTGCCCGGCGCCACCCGCGTGGCGCCGTTCTCTGCCGTGAAATCCGTCAGGGCGAACATCGCCTCAACCTCCAGGGGGTGCTTCGGCGCCTTAAGAAAGCTCCAGGCATCTTCGTCCCGATGCAGTCTTTGCTCGGCCTCGCCAGGGCCGATCTGGATCAACTGACCGGTGTTGAAGATATAGTCATGGCAATTGGAGAGCAGGAAATGATCCGCCGCGCCGCACAGCAACGGCGTCAACATGACCTCGATAAAGCTCTCGGACTTTGCGGGCAAGCCGTCAAAACGGATCGTGGAAAGACCATAGAATTCCACCATCCGCTCATGGGCCGGGTGACGCAGGCCCGGCGCGGTGGCGGCGATCAGGGCATCCAGCTCCCGGTTGAGCGTTCCCAACCGCTCCGGCGAGAGAATATTCTTAACCACGACGGCGCCGTCCCGCTCCAGCAGGGCAAAAACGTCGCCGGGCGGGGCGTCGGATTGAACATGCTCGAGTCTCGGCATCGCTAGGAACTCCACGGGGATCGGAGACAGCCATTGTAATCACCTGAATGAAAAACGCCAGACGGGCGCAATGGCGCGATCAGCACATAGTTCGGCGTCCGGCCCGTTTGTCCTTTGAGGGCGGTATCGAAATTGGCTAATCTGACGCCATCGGATAACGGGGAGATGATCATGCGCACGATTGAAATCAGCGAGGCGGAAATGTCGAGACGCGTGGCGCGCTATGCGGAACTTGAACCTCTGGAGGCGCAAAAGAATAGGAATATTCCTGTACAGGCGGCGGACGTCGTCTGGGCGCGGAAGCTGCTGTCGGTGATCGGCCTGGAGCAAGGCATCGATACGCCGATCAATGCCAAGGCGCCAATCATTGGCGCCGGCGGCATCACGATGACCTACGCCTCCTGCCCGCCGGGCACGGGGCCGTCGTTGCATTCGCACCGCAAGACCCATGAGACCTTTACCGTCATGCAAGGCCGCTTCGAGGTGTTCTGGAACGACGACGGCGACAACCGGTTGGAGTTGGACCGCTTCGACACGATCTCGGTGCCGCCGGGCGTGTGCCGGGGGTTCCGCAACATTGGCGAGGGGGAGGGGATCTTGCAGGTCATCATCTCTGGCGGCGTGCATGATTTGAACGACATCGATTTCGCGCCGAAAAGCGCCGAACAGATCGAGAGCATCCAGCCGGGCTTGCTGCGGACCTTCCAGGACACGGGCCTTACGTTCACGGCCAGCAAGGATTATATCGAATGATTGATGGACGGACACGGGCCGGTCTTTCATACAGGTGTTTCTTAATGCGGCAATGAGGATAAAAAATGCGCTTTGGTATTCAGTTTTTCCCGGATGTGGGACCGGCGGTAAAATCCGCGGAAAGCTATTGGCGGGAAGCCCTGCAACTGGTGTCCCTTTGCGACGAACTTGGTTTCGACAATGTGCGCACGGTGGAACATTATTTCCATCACTACGGCGGCTATAGCCCGAACCCGATCGTCTTTCTCGCCGCCGCCGCCATGCGGACGGCGAAGGCGCGCCTGATCACCGGCGCGGTGTTGCCGGTATTCAACAACCCGCTTAAGCTGGCGGCCGAGATCGGCATGCTGGATGCAATCTCCGGCGGGCGGCTGGAGGTCGGCTTCGCCAGGGCGTTCCTGCCCCACGAGTTTGCCCATTTCAAGGTGTTGTTGGATGAAAGCCGCGCCCGTTTCGATGAAGGCGTGGAACAGGTGCGTTTGCTGCTGGAGAACGAAACCGCCAGCCATGATGGTGAATTTCATTCTTTCGAAAACGTCACCTCTCTGCCGCGCCCGACCCAGCAACCGCGGCCGCCGTTCTGGATTGCCGCCCTGGCGACGCCGCAAAGTTTCGAAGGCGCCGGCCGCGCCGGGCACGGCATCATGGCGATCCCCATGGCGGGCGGCATGATGGCTGATCTGATCGGGCTTTACCGTGAAAACTGGCGCGCCGCCGGGCATGCCGGCGATGGCCAAGTCATGCTGGCCTTTCACATGCTCTGCCACGACGATGGCGCCCGCGCCGCGCAAATTGCGCGCGAACCGATGAACCGATATTTGAAGTCGCTGGTCGATGGCGCATCTCATTGGCTGGGCGGCGCCAATTCCGCAGACTATCCCGGCTATGACAAGATCATCGCCTCTCTGAAAGAGGAAACCTTCGAGACCCAGGTCGAGAAGGGGGCGGCCTGGGTGGGCGAACCCGCCGCGATCATCGACACCATC
>JAYGEB010000428.1:0-8173 GCA_046582595.1 Alphaproteobacteria bacterium
ACGGCTCGCAGGGCGACCTCCGCCTGGGATATTCTGGCCCGGAAGGAGGGGTCGGCCAGAATGCTTTTGCCATTTTCCATTTCCACGCCGGCAATAGCCTTCAAACGCTCGACCTTGCGTTTTGATTTGCCGACGCCGGCAATGCCCGTGCGTTCATGGCCCAATAGAAATTTGGCGTAGGTCCAGCCCTTGTTCTCCTCGC
The DNA here is from genome assembly GCA_046582595.1 of Alphaproteobacteria bacterium. Lineage (GTDB taxonomy): Bacteria > Pseudomonadota > Alphaproteobacteria. Next base: position 203 of record JAYGEB010000428.1, read on the forward strand.
CGATGCGGTTGGCGATGGGCACGCGCGCGTCATCGAAGAACACTTCGTTGAGGTAATGGTGGCCGTCGATGGAAATGATCGGCTTCACCGTGATGCCCGGCGTGGCCATGTCGATCAGCAGAAACGAAATTCCCTGCTGCGGTTTGCAATCGGGATCGGTGCGCACCAGGGCGAACATCCAGTCCGCATGATGGGCATGGGAGGTCCATATCTTTTGCCGGTTGACCACATAGTCGTCGCCGTCCGGCACCGCGCGGGTGGATAGCGAGGCCAGATCCGAACCGGAACCCGGTTCCGAATAGCCTTGGCACCAAAATTTTTCACCCGCGATGATCGGTCCCAGATGCCGTTGCTTTTGCGCATCGGTGCCAAAGGCGCAGATCACCGGCCCGACCATGGAAATACCAAAGGGGCTTTGCCGGGGGCAATCGGCCGCCTGATATTCCGCGTCATAGATATATTTCCGCACCGCGTTCCAGCCCGTGCCGCCATGTTTCACCGGCCAGTTCGGCGCCCCCCAGCCCTGTTCATGCAACAGCTTCTGCCAGGCGCGGGTGAACTCTCTTGGCACATAGGACGGCGCAAGGCGTACCCGGTCCTGTATCTCCCGGGGCAGTTTGGCGGCGAAGAAATCACGCACCTCCGCCTGAAATGCCAACTCATCGTCGTTCAGAACCAAATCCATGGCGGCGTCCTTCTCTACGAACTTCACTTGCGGCGGTTCCCGCCAACATAACCGAAATCCCGGTTGGGTGTTATGCCGTGTCGTTTTGTTGGGATCACCTCACAATTTTAAAATGTGTTCTGGCGGCGAACGGCATAGCTGGTACTATCGCCCGACGTGATAAATTTAGAGAGGCCAAGATGGCGGACTGGGAGCGGGACACGCGGGCGGATTACGAGAGCAAGGGCTTTGCCGTGTCGTCCGGCTTCGGCAAGAAGCCGGCGTTGCTGGTGGTGGACTTCATTGTCGGCTTTACCGACCCCAGCACGCCCCTGGGGGGCGATTTTTCCTCGCAGTTGGAAGTGACGGCGCAATTGCAGACGGCATTCCGCAAGTCCGGACTGCCGATTGTCTATACCACCGTGGAATACAAGGAAGACCTCTCGGATGGCGGCGTGTTCGTGAAAAAAGTGCCCTCGCTCGGCATTTTGCGCAAGGGTTCGCCCAATTGCGCGGTGGATGAGCGGATCAAGCCGCTGCCGGGGGAGCTGATTATTTCCAAGAACTACGCCTCCTCGTTCTTCGGCACGGACCTGGACAGCTATCTGCGCGGCCAGAACGTGGACACCGTGGTCATTACCGGCGCCACCACGTCCGGGTGCGTCCGCGCCTCGGCGGTGGATTCCCTGCAATATGCCTATTACACCATTGTCGTGCGCGACGGGGTCGGTGACCGGGCGGAGGGCCCGCACGAGGCCAGTTTGTTCGACATTGACGCCAAATATGGCGATGTCGTTTCCAGCGGCGAAGTTTTGAAATATTTGCGGGGCCTGGCCGAGTCGGGCTTTTCCGGCGCCGCGCGGGAGGAGTTCGAGACCTGGTGGAACGAGGGCCGAAAGGCCCCGGCCTGAGCCCGAACCAGGGAGAGGGAGCATGACACGGGATCGTGAAACAGTATTCTCGGCCGCCTTTGATGGCATGCTGGAGCAAAATCGCCAGCGCCTTGATGAATTGTACGGCGGCCCGGCGGATCGGCCTTCACCAACCACCTCCCTCGCGCCGAAAGCCCCGCCGACCACCAAGGGGCGGTGGGCCGGGCGCGTCGAGGGCCGGGAGTTTTCGTTCGAAATTCAAAGCAGCCATGACAACTGAGGAGAAATTTTAATGGCGTTACCAATAGTGGGGGATTTGGCGCCCGCCTTTTCCATGCGAAACCAGGACGGGGCCGACACGACCCTGGAACAATACAAGGGACACTACGTCGTGTTGTGGTGGTATCCCAAGGCCGACACACCTGGCTGAACCGTAGAAGGCAAAGGGTTCCGTGATCGAATCCAAGACTTTACAGCCAAGAATGCCGTGATCCTGGGCGCCTCTTTCGATACCCCGGAAGATAACCGCGCCTTTCATGAGAAGTTCAACTTTCCCTATGATCTGTTAAGCGACCCCGATCAGGTCGCGGGCGCCGCCTATGGCGTGATCCAGGCGGACAAGCCCTATCCGGCCCGCTTCAGCTTCCTGATCGATCCCGACGGTAAGATCGCCAAGGTGTATGACACCGTGGTGCCGGCGGAACATCCCGATCAGGTGCTCGCCGATCTGGGCTAGACAAGGTTGAGGGGCCGGTCAGGCCGCCGCGCGCGGTTTTTGCCGGCCCCGGACTTTTTTTCGCCGCGCATGGCGGGCAAATGCCAGACGATGACGGCTGATATGACAAAGAATAAAGCCGAAATTCAGACCGAGGTACTCGCCGCCGTTTTGCACGACCGCGTGGGGCAGGTTTATGGCGCCGGCACCGGGATCGACGGCTTGGTGCGCCTCTCGGGCGGGGCCAGCCGGGAGACTTGGTCTTTTGACGCCCTATTGCCCGGCGGCGAGCGCAAGCCCCTGATTTTGAAACGCGATCCCCTGGACGAGCAGACCGATACCACCTTGATCGAAGGCGAGGTGCGGTTGGGCGTGGACCGCTGGACCGAAGGCCGCCTGATGCAATTGGCCGGTGAGGTCGGCGTGCCGGTGCCGGATGTACCGTTTTTCCTGGATGCCGACGAACGCACATCCGCCGGCTTCGTCATGCGGCGCCTGGAAGGCGAAGCCCTGGGCCGGCGTATCCTGCGCGAAGATGCCTATGCCCTGGCCCGCCCCAAGCTGGCCTTCCAATGCGGCCAGGCGGCGGCCCGGTTGCATGGCATCGCCACGGACGGCCTGCCGCCCTTGCCCCGCTTGCCGGTCCGGGAAGCCTTGGATTACAACCGCGATGTTGTGGATTCCTTCCGCCAACCCCACGCCGGTTTCGAATATGCCTTTCATTGGTTGCGCGAGCGGCTGGAGTTGGCCGGCGGCCGCGTTGGCCTGGTTCATGGCGATTACCGCAACGGCAATTTTCTGGTCGATGCGGAGGGGCTGGCGGGCGTGCTGGACTGGGAGTTGGGACACCTGGGCAATCCCCTCAATGACCTGGGCTGGATCTGCATCCGGGCTTGGCGCTATGGCTATTACGACAAACCGGTGGGCGGCTTCGGCGAGATTGAAGATCTTTTGGATGGTTATGATGCCGGCGGCGGCGGCCGGGTATCAAGGGAGGCGCTGCATTTTTGGGAGGTTTTCGGCTGCATGCGCTGGGGCGTGATCTGCATGACCCTGGCCTTCACCCATATCAGCGGCCGGGAACGTTCGCTCGAGAAGGTCGCCATCGGCCGCCGCGCCGCGGAAGGCGAGTATGATATGCTGCAACTGGTGGACTGAATGGCGGACGCCGCGCCGAAAATTCTCTAGGGAAACGGCCATGCCGACGGACAGACCGAATGCGGCGGAACTGGTGGAGGCGGTGCGCGAATTTCTGACCGACCACGTGGCGCCCAACGTGGAAGGGCAATTGGCGTTCCATACCCGTGTCGCCGTCAACGCCCTGGCGATCGTCGAACGCACCCTGGCCCAGGGCGGTGCCATGGACGCCGCCGAACTGGCGCGCCTCAAGGATCTTTTGCAACGGGAGGGCGATCTGGCGGAACTGAACGCGGAGCTATCCAGGGCGATCCGGGCCGGCGAAATGGACGGCCGCAAGGACGCCCTGCTGGCCCATCTGCGCCAGACCGCCGCGGACAAGATCGCGCTCGCGAACCCGCGTTATCTGACCAAGCGGGGATAAATGGCGGCGCCAAGGGATGATACCGCCCAACAATTGGCCCGCGGCGTGGGGCGCCTGTTGGGTCATCTGGGCTATGACAGCCTGACGGAGTTTACCCTGCGGTCCGGGCGGCGGGCGGATCTGGCCGGGATCGACCGCAAGGGCCGCATCACCATCGTGGAGATCAAAAGCAGCGTCGCGGATTTCCGCGCCGATCAAAAATGGCCGGACTATCTGGATTATTGCGATCTGTTCTATTTCGCGGTGCCGCTGGAATTTCCGGTGGAAATTCTGCCCGATGAACCGGGCCTCATAATCGCGGATGCCTACTCCGGCGACATCGCCCGGCCCGCCCCCGATAACCCAAATCCCCTGCATGCCAGCCGGCGGCGGGAGGTCACCCTGCGCTTTGCCCGCGCCGCCGCCAAGCGTCTCAGGCGTTGGGAGGATCCGGAGCCGTAGTCCGTTCGAGGTGACGGCGGAAAAACAGATGGAATGCCGCCAGGCCGGCGACAATACCCAAAACATTTAGCCCCGCATCGAGCGGATGCGCCGATCGGTCCAGGGACAGCAATTGCAGGGTTTCCACCGTTGCCGCGAAGGCCACGAGATAAAGAGCGAGCCGCCGCCACGAAACATTCCGCCAGGCCCACCTTGCCGCCAGCGCCAATATCGCGAAGAAGACCACGTGACCGATTTTCTGCGCCGCCATCCACGCCTTGCGGTCGGGGATCGCGGCGTCCCCGGCCACGGCCGCCGATTTTGGTTTCGCGATGGCGGGTTTGTGGACGGCTTCCGGCTTGGACCGAAATATGTCCTGCACGGACCGCCGCAATTCGTGCTTCGCCGCATTCGAGATCAGCGTACCCGCCAGGATGATCACCCCCATGGCGATCACGGTCAGACGCCGTTGCCGCCACAGGGGCCATATGAGCCATGGCAGGGCCAGCAACCACAGGCTGGCCAGACCGCGCCGAGAGAACTGAAATACCGGGTCTTCATGCATCTGCTCAAGCGTCAGGTCCCGCACCTCCATGCTGCCCGCGACCTGGTTCAAAGAGGCGATGACCACGACGGCGGCCACCCGTGGCGGCAGATAAAAAACGCGGCTGACGCGCCGCCACGGCCCCGACCCCTGACCCTGTTCGACCACGTGGGGCAGTTCCCAAAGTTTGTCGCCGCCGCCATCCATCGCCACCAGCAGCAGACGCATGGCATGCCAGTCGCGAAGGCCGCTACGGACGCCCTCGTGACGAACCCAGGCCGAAAGCCGCAGGTATTCGCCGCCTTCGGGCCGTGCCAAAATCTGCCGTACACTCGGCGCCTGTCCATCCCGCCCGGCCCAGATTTTCAGGACGCCGTTTTCGACGCGCAATTGATCGCCTGTGCCATTCGTCCGCCAGGCCGCGAGGCCGGCCGCAAAATTACCGTTCCGCAATAGCTGGGAATTGCCGCTCACATAGCGCTCAACCAAGCCGAACAGGGACAGGGTGGCCAGCGCCAGAAGGAGCACCGCAAGCAAGCGGTATTGGGTGGCGTGCATTATTCCGGCCATAGGGCGGCATAGGCCACCAGCAGTTTGGGCGCTTCGAATTCCCAGGCCAATTCGGTCTCCACCCGGATGCGGCCCCGTTCGCCCAGGCGGCGGCGGGTGTCCGGGTCGGCCAGCAGCTCGGTTATCTTCGCCGCCAGATCCACTGGGTCATTGGGCACGGCGTAGAGCGCGGCATCCTGGGCCGAAACCCGGCCCTCGGTCAGATCGAATTGCACGATAGGTTTGCCCAAGGCCATGTATTCCATAATCTTCAGCATGGTCGATTTGTCGTTCATCTCGTTGGCGTCGTCGGGATTGACACATAAATCCGCCGCGCAAAGCGCCGCCACCATATCTTCATCCGACAGGCGTCCGGGAAAGCATACGAAATCCTCGATGCCCCGGTCCCGTCCCTGGCGTATCAGATGGGAGCGTTCCGGGCCGTCGCCAATACAGAGAAATTGAATATCCCCGCGCCCTTGCCCGTGCACCAAATATTCAATGGCGGCGAGCAGATGGTGCAACCCTTCCTGATGCCCCATGACCCCCACATAGCCCACGCCAAATCGCCGCTCCCGCTTCCAGGCGCTATTTGCCGGGCGTGGCCGCATGCGGTTCAGGTCGGGGCCGCTGCGAACCACGAAGACTTTATCCGGGTTCCTGCCGCCGCGGCCCAGGGCGATCTGGCGGTAGCTTTCATTGGTGGCGATGGAGATGTCGGCCAGGCGAAAGCTTAACCGCTCGCAGCGCAGCAGCAGGCGGTGGAACAGATCGCGGCGACCGAATTTGGCTTCGTAGAGTTCCGGGTTGATGTCGTGTTGGTCGTAGATGAACTTGCGGCGAAACAATAGCTTGAAAAACCCAGCCACCAGGAACATCAGATCGGGTGGATTGGCGGCGTGAATGACATCGAAACCACGGCCTAGAAAAATCCGCCAGGCCAGGGTGAATTGCCAGAACAGGGCGGCGCTGTACTCCAACAGAAATCCGGCCGCCCGCCGCGCCTCCAAGGGCAGGGGATGGCGGTGAATGTGAATGCCGTCGAGCAATTCATAGCGGGCCTCGAACCCCGGCGCCGTCGGGCAGATGATGGAAACAGTGGCGCCGGCGCCGTGGATGGCGCGGGCTTCCTGCCAAACCCGTGTGTGAAAAGGGCAGGGCAGGTTCTCGGCCAGGAACAACACCCGCCGTCCCGCTAAAGGCCGGTCGGTCATGGTTTTTTGGCGCTCAACCATGTCCGCGCCAATTCGCCCAGCAGCAGAAAAAGGAAGATCGTGTTGGTCACCAGATAACGCCGCCACATCCGCCGCGGTTCCTGGCACAGACGGTACAGCCATTCAAAGCCCATCTGGCGTATCCATTTCGGCGCCCGGTTGACCGTGCCCGCGACAACGTCGAGGGAGCCGCCCACGCCCATCAGAAACGGCACGCCCAGTTGATCGCGGTGGCGGTGCAAAAAACGCTCCTTCATGGGGCTGGAAATAGCAACGAACAGGCAATGGGCGCCGGAGGCATGAATATCGGCGACCACCTGTGTCTCCTCGGCGGCGGTGAAATAGCCATTGCGATAGCCGGCGATCTGTAGTTCCGGATGGGCCGCCCGCAGCCGCGCCAACGCCGCCTCCAGCACCGGTTGGCGGGCACCCAGAAAATAGGGCTTGAGGCCCCGCCGGGCGCAGCACGCGATCAAGGCCGACATCAGATCGATCCCCGTCACCCGCTCCGGCGCCTGGTGCCCCAGCATGCGCGCCGCCCATAATATGCCCATGCCGTCGATATTGATGATATCGCTTTCCCGCACATCCTGACGCAGATCCGCATCGGTCCGCATGTGAACCAGCTTCGCCACATTGATCACCACCTGTTGCAGACGTTCGCCCGATATCATGGCGGCTTCGGCCCGCGCCACGGTCTCGGCCATGCTCAACAGATCCAGCGGCACGCCCATCAATGTGATGCGTTGCCCGGTCATGCTTAAAATTTGATCGTTAAATTGAACACGGCCCTGTCGCCCGCGCCCATGCGGCCCGTGAAAACCAACCTGCGCGCCGGGTTGCGCTGGCCAAAGGCGGGCGAATACCAACTGCGCATGGGTTTTTCCAGGGCACCCTCGACCCAGCCATGCAGCCGGCCCAATTGGGCGATCAACAACAGCCGTTTGCCTTTTTCACTGATCAGCCAGCCATCGGCGTCGCGGCTTACATCCAGGCCCGGCGCGACCAAAAAGCCGATTTCGATCTGTTCCTCCAAGCCGTTGCCATGCAGGCTGTCGGTCATTTGCACGCCAGCTTCTCCGAGGCGCTCCAGGCGTCGGCGATGGTGGTATCCGGTGCGGCCGAGATAGCCGTCATGCTCCGCCTCGATCAGCCAGTGATCGACGCTATTCGCTGTCTCCAACAGGCGGCCGCCGGCCTTATGGGACCAGTTAAAGGCGCCCGCCGTCGTGGAGGAATTCGCCCCCATCATCGTCAAGGTGTTGTGAGCGGCGGTGGAGCGGAAATACTCCCGCCAAGGGCCTCCCGAATGATACAGGTAGGTGCCCGCGTCCACCAGCACCGGCCGGCCGGCGATATGCAGCCACAGCGCCAGGGTATCGGCATGGCCGTGGGCCGCGATGGGAAGATAGCCCAGGGGTCCACCACCCTG
>JAYGEB010000451.1:0-2303 GCA_046582595.1 Alphaproteobacteria bacterium
GGTTTATCGAAATCGCCGCCCGGTCCGTCGCCGACGCCTACGCTGAATTTCTGGCGGAGGAATAGGCATGGCCCCGGAATTCACGGATAGGGATTTCACGGATAAGAAAATTCTCGTCACCGGCGGCACCCGCGGTATCGGTGCGGCGACCGTGCGTGCGTTCCTCGAGCGCGGCGCGCGGGTCGCCGTCAACGGCCGCTCCGAGGAGTCCGTGGCCAAGGCCATAGAAGCGCTGGATGGCGGCGACCGGCTGGTCCCGGCGCCCGGCGATGTCGGTACAGTGGCCGGCTGCGAAGCAGCGGTGGCGGCGGCCCTAGACGGCCTCGGCGGCCTCGATATTCTGGTCAACAGCGCCGGGGTTGGCCATGGCGGCCCTATCGAGGAGATGGACGAGGCGCTGTGGGATGAGACCCTCGACGTCAACCTCAAGGGGACGTTTTTCTGCATCAAGGCGGCCCTCGCCGCCCTGCGCAAAAGCGGCGGCAACATCGTCAATCTCGCCTCCGACGCCGGGCTAATCGGCGAGCACCGCCTGGTGGTCTATTGCGCCTCCAAGGGCGGGGTGGTCAACATGACCCGCGCCATGGCCCTCGATCTAGCCCCCGAAGTGCGGGTCAATTGCGTCTGCCCGGGCTATGTGGATACCGACATGGTGCGCCGCGACGGCATCGAAAAATCCCACGACCCCGCCGCCGCCGAGGAGCGGGTGATCAATTACGCACCGCTCAAGCGCATTTCCACACCGGATGAAATCGCCATGGCCATCGTCTATCTGGCCTCACAGGAGGCGCGCTTCGTCACCGGCTCCGCCCTGGCCATCGACGGCGGCAGCAGCGCCGGAAGGTAGGCCGCGCGCGCTTCGCCTCTGGGCAATTTGCAGGACGATCAGCGCCACCACCACCAGGGCGGCGCCGATGATCTGTTTCCCACTCAGTATTTCGCCAAGCAGCAGATAAGCAAAACTCACCGCCCATATGGGCGAGCTGTTGTCGATGATCGCCGTGCGCAGCGGGCCGATCATTTGGACGGCGGTGAACAGGCTGATGGTCGCCGCCGCAAAAAACAGGCAGGAGCCGATGAAGGCGAGCCAGCCCACCGAGCCTTGCGGCCAGGTAAGATCCGCCACCGTCACCGACAGCACGACCATGACAACCCCGGCCATCACCGTCATATGCAGCATGACAACCCGTTTGTCCTGCGCCGCCATGACTCGCTCGCCGACTAGCAGCAGGCCGACCATGCCCAGGGCGGCGCCGAAAGCCAAACCGACGCCGCGCCAATCAAGCCCGCCCAAAGGAGCGCCCAACGCCAGGACGATGCCCCCAAAAGCGGCCATCATGGCGACCAGGGAAACCGCCGTGGGCTTCTCTGTGCCCCGGATCCAGGACCATGCGGCGATCAACAACGGGTAGCAGTACATCACCACGATGGCGAGACCGACGGGGATCAGTATGATCGCCCCGAGCAGACTGTACATCTCGGCAACGAGCAACAGCCCGAGCCCCAGACTGGCCAGACGGGCGCGCGGCGGCAAACCCATCGGACGGCCGGCCATGCGCAGCCACAGGGCGAGGCAGATCAGGAGGACCAGCGTGCGCGACAGATTGAGCGCATGGATATTGCCGCCGGCGTCATAGGCCATCCGCGACAGGGTGACATTCATGGCAAAGCCCGTGGCCGAAGCCAGGGCGATCAGACTGCCCAGCAGGCGGCGCCTATCCATAAGAGAGTCTATCCACCTGTGCGGTCGGCCAGGCTGTAGTCGCGCAGGACCGAGGCCACGCGGATGCGGAAATCCGCAATAATTTGTATCAACGTTATCGCCTCGCTGAATAGCCAGAAGGCGAAGACCGACACCCTTACCGGCGAGCTATTGGCAAAACGATGATGTCGGAGCTTTATAAAAGTATTTACGGAAATCGACCGCACATTGACCTTCCACAAGCGAACGAATATCGCTGGTAACATCCTCTCCCCAACTGTCGCTCCAGCTGGACAGGAAAGATCTATAAGTTTCACGAAATCCCTGGATTTCTTCAAAGAAAAAAGCACACGTAATTTTTGAATCACAAATACCATTATTAGTACATAAAGCTAAATCTGTATAAAAACTTTGGAGTCTGTAAATTTGTTCGGTCAAATTGTTGGCGGTTATTAATTTAAGGGGCTGACCCAGATAACTAAGCTAAATACCGCTTAACCATCTGTTTCATATGTCTTAGCTGGTCTTGCGGGTTAGGGTTGTTGAAACGCCACTCACATTCCTTCAAAAATAGCGGGAAATGCTCTTTGGGGACACCATT
>JAYGEB010000458.1:0-17915 GCA_046582595.1 Alphaproteobacteria bacterium
CGGCAGGGCCCGCAAGCGCTTCTCGGCCGCCGCAAGCGCTTCTCGGCCGCCGCAAGCTCTTTCGCCGCGACCTCCGACGGCGCCGCGTTGGCGTAAACCTTATTGATGATCGACTTAAAGTTGACCTCGCCTTCGCTGAAGTCGCCGGAAAATTCCGTATCGTCGCCCATGCGCCATGCTCATCGCCAAGGAGGTGTGGCTCGAGTGTGGATAATATCCACCGGTTCCGCAACACCCGATTGCGGTACGGCGGGCGGGCGGCGGGGACACAATGTTATTGTGTCCCCATCAGACGCCCCAACCGGCGAAAATGGCGCGCAGGGCGGTCACGAAGGCGAGCGGTTGATCCATGGCGATATGGTGCTGGGCATCGGGGACGCAGATCATGGGATTGGCCGGGCCGAAAATAGGGCTCATATAGTCCGCCACGTCCGGGCCGAAAATGGCGCTGTCGGCGCCCCAGACCATGGCCTTGCGGCAGGGCATGGCGCGCAGGTAATCCTCCAACGGCTCGTCGTGCAGACCGCCGACCCTGGCGGAGGGATCGAATTTCCAGGTATATCCGCCCTCGCATTCCTTCAGGGACGTGCGGGCGATATGTTCCATGATGTATTCGTAGTCGCAATATTGCGGCGGGATGGTGCGAAAGCGTTGGACCATTTCCTCCCGGTCCGTGAAGACCCGGTTGGGGGGCCGCTTGGGCGGGTCGTAGATTCTGCGTTTATCTCCCGAGGGCCGGTTTTCGGGGCGCAGGGGGCTGTCGACGATGACCGCGCCGGTTAGCTCCGCGCCGTGATCCTTGCCGTAGCACATGGTCATGTAGCCGCCGAAACTGTGGCCCACGATGATGGGTTTTTCGCCCAGCTTGGCATCGGCCAGCACGGCGGCGATTTCGGGCACATGACATTCGCTGCCATAGCTCTGCCGCCAGCCGCTGTCGCCCATGCCCGAGAGGTCGATGGCCGCGACCGGCCGCTCGGGGCTGAAAAACGGCGCGATGAAATCCCACCAATGGGCATGGCAGCCGGCGCCATGGATGAACAGGAGGCCCGGCCGCTCGGCCACCTCCGGCCCCCAGCGCAGATAGTGGATATCGCAATCCAGGACCTGTATGTGGTGCGAGGTAGGCGCGTCCTTCAAGGCCTGCTCGAACCAGTAAGGTGGCTCCACGTCCGGTTCGGTTGGCGGTTCCGGTTCGGGGGGCGGGTCAAATTCCATGCTGGATTTCCAATCGGTTGTTTGGCCAAAATTACCGAGCGCGTCATCTTACATGCCTTGGCGGGACAAGGAAAAAATATCGCTCCCGGCGGGATGGTAAAAAGCCGCCAAGCTATTATGTTTGGAGCAAGCAAAAACTTCGGGAGGCGGCCATGTCGGAGGCACGGGCATTACCGGACGAAGGTGTTTCGGTCGAAAATAATCCAATTCTGCAAGGCAACTTCGCGCCGGTGGACGAGGAAATCACGGCCTTCGATCTTGCCGTCGAGGGCGCCATCCCGGCGGAACTGAATGGCGCCCTGTTGCGCGACGGACCGAACCCGATCGCGCCCGGTCCCGGCCATCATTGGTTCATGGGCGACGGCATGATCCATGGCATCTCCATCGGCGGCGGCCAGGCCCGGGCGTATCGAAATCGATGGGTTCGAACGCCCCAGGTTGAAACCCTGAAGGGCCTGCCGGCGGGGCGGATCAGCCCGAACCAGCCCATGCAACAAGGCTCGGGCAGCGTTAATGTCATTGGCCACGGCGGACGCATTCTGGCCCTGCCGGAGGTTGGCTTGCCTTGGGAGCTGGATGGGGAGCTCAACACCATCGGCCAGCATGATTTCAATGGCGCCCTGGCCAGCAACATGACGGCGCATCCGAAGATCGACCCGGAGACCGGCGAACTGGTGTTTTTCGGTTATGATTTCGGGCCCATCAGCCTGCGCTATCATGTCGCCGACCGGGACGGGAACCTGGTGCGCACGGTGGAGATTGAAAAGCCCATTCCCACCATGATGCATGACTTCGGCGTTACCGCGTCCCGGGTTATCTTCATGGATCTGCCGGTGGCCTTCGATATGGAAATGGCGCTTGCGGGCAAGGGGTTGCCGTTCCGCTGGCGCGATGACATGCCGGCGCGCCTCGGTCTGTTGCCGCGCGCGGCTACCTCGGACGAGGTACAGTGGATCGAGATCGACCCCTGTTTCGTCTACCATCCCCTGAATGCTTATGACGACGGCGACCGGATCATTTTTGACGTGGTGCGCCACGAGCGGAGCTTTGTCGGGGGCCAACTCGAGGGCGGCGGCGAGGTGCGCCTGGAACGCTGGACCATCGATCCCGCCAGGGAACGGGTGAGCACGGAAATCATCTCCAATCGCGCCCAGGAATTCCCGCGCGTGGACCCGCGCGTGGAATGCCGCCCCCACCGTTATGGCTATACCGTGGAATTTGAACTACAGGTCGGGGCCCGCGGACTTATCAAGCACGACCTAGAGGCCCGCACGGAGGTCCACCACGATGTCGGCGCGGCGGGCGCGGCCAGCGAAGGCGTCTTCGTGCCCGTTGGCGGGGGCGAGGACGAAGGCTATATTCTGTCCGTGGTTTATGATGGCGGCAGCGGCGGCAGCCATCTGCGGATCATCGATGCCCAGGACTTCGCCGCCCCGCCCGTGGCCAAGATCCAGTTGCCCGCGCGGGTGCCTTTTGGCTTTCACGGCAACTGGATTCCGGCCGGCTGAACACGGCGGAAATTCGGTTGCGGCTTGATGTAACCAAGCTGTGTTTGGACTTCCGCAACACTTCCCTGCCATCATGTTTGCAGAGGTGGGAAACGATGAATTTGCTGGACGTATTGCTGAACCCCGACCGGGACGAATTCCCGAACCGGACCATTGTCGTGAACGCCGCCAATCTGTTGGAGATTGGCGAGTTTCAACTCCTGCAACTGGCTTTTGCCCATTGGCATGGCCGGGATATGCGGGCGGAGGAGGCGAGCGCGGTCTTCGACAGCTTCATGGTCCGCAGCGAAGTGCCCGGTTGGGCGTTGCTCTATGCCCGCAAAATTTTGCAGTTGGATCAAGACAGCCGGCTTGACGGCAACGACCCCGGCTACCACCGCTTTGATGTCGCCAAGAATTATTCCGGCCGGATGAGCCCGCGGGCAAGTTTTTTCGCCGCCACGGTTTTCCTGGCCGCCTCCCTGGTCGGCGCCCTGACCCTGGCGAGCCAGACGGCCGAATGCGCCGGCCAGTTTCCGCCCTGCGTGACCAGCGACGAAATCGCGGCGCCAAGGGCGAAATAGGAATAGCCCTTTTGGGGCGGAGCTTGCCCCCCGAGCCGGGCTTGGGTAGGCTCGCGCCATGTTTGAATTCGCGGGCTACTGGGAAGGCCCCATAAACATCGTCTTCCTGATCGTCACCGCCGCCATTTCCGTGCATGCCATCCGTCACCGGGACAAGGACGGCAAGAGCGATTGGGTGCGCCTGCTGTTCGGCTGCATCGCCGCCGTGTTTTTCATGCTGGTGCTGTTTCAGGACGTCCTGGGCCTGGTGACGTTTTCCTAAAGCAAGCCGCCAGAGCATTTTCAATATTAAATGAATTGGACCTGGCTCTCTTCGCTCGCGCTTGTGCGCAAGAGCGCACCGCTCCGCCGTCGCGGCCTTGATCAACCATTTCAATCCCGAAAACGCGCTATGGCTTGTAGTCCCGCGATTTGGCATCCATCTCGGGCTTCCGCAAGACCTGTTGGTCCTTTGGCTTTTTCAATTCCACATAGAGGTATTCGGCGCGCTTGCGGATGGTCGATGGGCTGGGGTCGTGCAGGACGCGGTCGATGATGCCCGGTCCTTCCACCGCCTCGGCGTCGATCTTCAGGGCCTCGATATAATTCTCCAGGGCCAGCTCATGGCGGTTGTTGCGGTCATGCACGATCCCCAGGTTGCCATAGGCCGCCGCCAGTGTGCCCAGGCCGGTGGCGTCGTCCTCGCTCAGGGTTTCCTCCAAATAGGCGATCAGGGACCGCAGCTCGGCGGTGGCCTCGTCATGACGGTCGGTGGCGATCAGGACGCTGATCCGGCCCATGCGGGCGCCCCGGTGATCGGGATTGATGCGCAGACCTTCGTCGAAGTTGTCCATGGCATCACCGAAATTCCTGGTCGAGAGATACATGGAGCCGCGCTCGGTTTCGTAGTCGCCGGGAGGGCGTTCGAAGAAACTATCGTAGAATATCACCGTGCCTCCGGTCAGGGCGAAGGCGATGAACATCAAAAAGACGAACCGCCGTATGACCAACGGGTTCATCGGCCCGGCCCGAACAGATAATTGGCATAGGTTATGGCGAAAATGAAGCTGAGCAGGGCCGCCGTCACGCCGGCCCGGCGGAACAGACGCTGCTGTTCATCCTCGCCCGCCGACCCGCCCTTGCGCCGGGCCCGGCGCACCGACATCACCCAGATGATCTTGCGGATGGGAAAAAACAGCGCAATGGCCAATAGCGCGCCCCATAGCAACCAATATTGCGGCTGAAAAATCGATGCCATGGCAATCAGATGCTCAATTTACCGGTATCATACATGCTTGGAGGCTAATGAAAAAAAGGGGGAAGAGCCAGGCCCTTCCCCCAATTTCTTATCCTGGACGCAGTGTCTAACGGTGCGTAACGGAAACCGCGCCACGGGATCAATTTATGGACCGGCTGCTACGACCCCGCTGATTGGGGTTGCGTATCGCCGATGTCTTCGGTCAAGGATACGATTTCTTTGCTAGGCACCGAGGACATTTCCATCTTGTAGGCTAGGAACCACATCATCCCGACGCCCAAGGCCCAGAACAGGATCTGCCAGGCCCAGATAGAGGGAATTCCGAAGGTCCAACCCTCCACGCCGGCATTCGGCGCACCGAATATGGTGTTGCCGATCACCGCGCCGGGACCGACGCCGAAGAACAGCCACGCCAGGGTGATGATCCAGGCGATGGGAACCAGCTTCTTCTTGTCGGCGGAAAGCGCGGAATGTTCGGACAGGAAGTCATGATAAACCATTCTGTGCGAACGGGCCTTCTCGTCCTGGGTCAGGGCGGAAACAATAACGCAGATGCCCAGGTTGAAAAGCATGCCCCAACCGGCCGAATGCATGGTCCAGGGCCAGCGGCCCCACGGCAGATCACCGTACTTGCCGTCACCGTTATAGAACACGGTATCGAGGATCGAGAGGCCGAAGTTCTCGCTGAAAATCACGGCCAGGAGACCGGCCGCCAAACCCAGCGTGGCGCCCTGACGGGTGATCCACGGCACCCAGCAGACGGCCACCAGGGACGGCCACATCTGGAAGCCAAAAGCCACCGCCAGGCCGCCGAGCAGCACCAGCGCATCCGCCGAGAACGTCGCCACCAGCAAGGCGGCGACCACGATGAAGGCCACGCCCAGCCGGCCAAACAACTTTTGCGTGGCATGGTCGGCGCCCGGATTAAGGTAGCGCTTGTACAGATCACGGGTCAGCATGCCGCCGGCGGTTGACATATATGCCGCCCCGGTCGACTGCATCGCGGCCAAGGCGCAGACCGCCAACAGACCCACGAACCACGGCGCCGTATCGCCAACCAGGTTGATGTAATGGGGCACCAGGCCGCCCTGCAAGTTCTTCGTCAGATCCGGCAACACGGAGGTGAGCCCGCCGATCGCCGCGATATCGGGACTGGCGCCCAGAAAATGCGCGCCCATGCCCTGCGCCGCGGTGAAGAAGAACAGGATCAGGCCGATACCAAAGGAAGAGGCCCAGACCTGCTGCGGGGCAAACGGCCGGGGATCGGTATTGGCGAAGGACCACATGGAGAATGCCGGGGACGACTGGATGCCCATCAGGGCAAACATGTAGGTCAGGCACATCATGCCGGTCCAAAGGCCTCCCGTCGGCGTTTCCACCCCAAGTCCGGAGGTGAACTGGATGACCCCGGGAATGGCCAGATAGGCGTTGTGGCCCGCCGGCGTCATGCCCCACTTGCCGATCTCGGATTTGCCCAAGGCCGCCATGGCTTCGTTGAAGGCGCCGAAGCCGCCCATGAAGCTGTAGGCGATGAAACCGATGGAGACGATGCCAAAGGCCAGCAGGACGCATTGCAGGGTATCCACGTAGGCCACCGCTCTGAGACCCCCCGTGGCGACGTAGATCAGCACCACCGCCGAGAGCACCCACATGCCCACGTTCTTGGAAATCAAGTCGTCGGTCAGAACGTTGAAGAGGAAGCCCGAGGCGCCCAACTGCACGCCCAAATAAGGAATGGAGAACAACAGCGCGACCAGCACCACGAGAATGCGGATGGCGTCGCCCTGGAAATAGTCGGACAGCATTTCGCCCGGCGTCACATAGCCGAACCGTTTGCCCAGCATCCACTGGCGTTTCAGGAACATCACGCCGGTAAAGGGTATGGTGATGGCGTAGAACGACGCATAGGCGTATTGAAAGCCATCACGGTAAATCAGGCCGGGATGGCCCATGAAGGTCCAGCCGGAGAACGACGTCGCCGTCGCCGCCAGGACAAAGACCCAAATTGATAATCTACGGCCGGCGATAAAATAGTCGGTCGCTGTTTTCGCGGCCATCGCGCTTTTGACGCCCCAGAAGATGCAATAGCACCAATAGATCGCCACGAATATGAACAGCCAGACAACTTTGGCTTCCATGAGATACCTCCCCTATCTAAAGAATCCCTGAATGCCGGCTATACGACGCCACCCCGAGACCGGCCAACACCACATTGGCCAATTCTTCAAACGGCCCACCCACGCGGCCGGCCGGAAAAACGAATACTCGCTGTTACGTGTATTTTTACGCAGGTACTTTTACGCAGGTACTGCCACGGACGCATGGGACATCGCAATTACAGTCGAGGTGCCGGTCCGGGCTCGTCCCGCCATTTTATCTTTTTGCCCGGCCGGCGGATCTCGCCACGCGGCCCAAATTTCGCCGGATCCCGGTCTTCATTGGCCAGAACCCGATTCGGTGTGAAAATCTACCATTGTACATAACGCAAAGCAAACGCAAGTCACCTGGCCGCGGCTTGGCCGGCGGCCAAAAAAGGCCGGCGCAGGCCCGCTTGCTCCAGCAACGGCAATACCCGGTCGATCCATTGCCGGCATTCCGCCAGGTAGTCGACCCAGGATATCAGCATGCCATCCACGCCCATGGCCGACAGCCGCGCCACGCCCTCGACAATCTGTTCCGGCGTGCCGACCAGGGGATAACCGCCAAAACCCGCCTTGAAATGGAACTTGAAGGCGTCCAGGACATCAGCGCTCAAGGTTGCCGACTGGGCGCCGAAAATCCGGATCATGTTGGCCACGGCCGCATCATCGCCCCGTTCGACAACATAATGGCGCAGATAGTCCCGGGCCTCCCGTTCCGTCTCGCGGCAGACCACGTAAACATGAATCCAGCATTGCGAGGCGCGGCCAAGATCCGCCGCCATCCGTTTCAAATGCGCTATTTGGTTGCGGTCGCCGTCTTCGTCCATTTGCCGCAGCATGGCGAAATTCATGTCCGCGTACCGGGCGGAGAAGGCATGGCCGGTCTCGGAACTGCCGGCGTTCATGATCGGGGGGCGGGGCGATTGCAGGGGCTTCGGCTCGCTCCAAAGTCCCTTGCCCTGGAAATAGACGCCGTTGAAATCGAACTCGGCGTCCGCCGCCCACAGCCGTTTCACCAGTGTCAGCCATTCGGCGGCGTAATCATAGCGTTCCTCGTGGGGCGCCAGATTGACGCCGAACATATCGAATTCGTCCTGGAACCAGCCGGCCACCAGATTTAGGGCGAAACGCCCGGCGGAGACATGGTCGATGGTCGCCGTCATTTTCGCCGCCGCCACCGGATGGATCAGGGGCGCGTGCACGGTGGCAAAAATTGTGCTGTGGGAGGTAACGGCGGCGACGGCGGCGGCCCAGGTCAAGGTCTCGAAGCTCCGGTGGTTGAAATTGCTCTTGCCGCCATAACCCTTCCAGCGGCCCACGGGCAACAGCGCCTCGAACCCGGCGCCATCCGCCATGCGGGCCAGCGCCATGTTATCCTCCCAGGTCATGGCCCAGGCTTCGTCCACGTTGGTCACGGTGGAGCCGTGGGAGCAATTGAAGGCCATGACGCCGAGTTTGACGCGGTTGTCGCCATAGAGGGCGTTTTGCATGCCGTTACCTAACCATTATGCCGTGGGCACGGGGCCGAGCGGGAGAGCGGGCGGCTTGGAACAAGCTTGAATTGCGCGCAAATCCGTCTCGGCATCCAGCCTAAAAAGACGCCCTTATTCCGCCGCCTCGCCCTCCATGCCGTCCTCCGCTTCGCGGAAATGGGCATAGTTCTTGCGGGCAAACCACAGCATGTAATCGGTGTAGGTGGTGGGCTCATGGCGGGGAGGATTATCGGCGCTTTGGCAGCTCGGCAGGCATTCCTGGATATAGTCGGCGTGGGCATCGAAGAAGAAGGGAATGGCGTAACGGTCCCGGCCGAGCGCCGAGGCCTTGGCCCGGTGCGGGGTGGAGAGAAAGCGGTGGTTGGTCCAGCGCCGCAGCAGATCGCCGCTGTTGACCAAAAAGGTGCCCGGCAGGGCGGGCGCGTCGATCCAGGAACCGTCGGCGCGGCGCACTTGCAGACCCTCCACCTTGTTCTGCGCCAGCAGGGTCAGGAAGGAGGAATCCGTGTGCGGCGCCAATCCGAATTGATTGTCCTCCGCCCGCGCCGGGGGATAATGGGACAGGCGCAAAGTGTATTGCGGTTCCTGGAACCCTTCGGCGAAGAAATCGGCATCGAGGTCCAGGGCGCGGGCGTAAAGCGGCAGCATGCTCTTGGCCAGCGCCTCCAAGGCGTTCATGTAGGCAACGGCGGTCTCGCGGAAGCCGTCCAGGTTCGCCGGCCATTGGTTGGCGCCGCGAAAGCGCTTGTTATTGACGATGTCGGGATGATCGGCGGGCAGATCGCGTTTGAGGAAAAACGCCGAAACCAAATTGGGCTTGCGTTCCCCTTCATAGACCTGGCTGGCACGGGAGACCGAGGCCCCGTAGGCCATATAGCCGATGTTGTGTTCGTTGGCTTTCAGTGCGTTTTTTTGCTCATCGGGCAGATCATGAAACCGCCGCGAGGCCGCGAAAGTGGCGTCGATCAAGTCCTGGGGAACCCCGTGGCCCTTGATAAAGAAAAAACCGACGTTCAGGGCCGCGTGTTGCAATTCCTTGGCGGTGGCTTCCAGCGCGCCGGGCTTACCAGCCAAAAAACCGCCAAGATCAAGAATGGGAATTTCGCTTTGCACGTGACCGTCTCCTAATCGTTGTCACTCTTTGCCAATTGCGCCTTGGCATTGTAACTTCTTGTAACTTCTTTCATGGGACGGTATCCCCTTTACCGTCATGGGGGCAAGAGACCGCCGGACAGAGATTACGGAGTGGAGATTTCGCCATGCTGAAGATTGAGCGCACGGACGGGCCGTTTGGCTGCGTCGTCCATGGCGTGGACATCGCGCCGGGCCTTGATTCCCAGACCTGCCGGCAGCTGCACGAGGCGCTCTACGAAAACCGGGTTCTGGTGTTGAAAAACCAGACCTGTGACGAGGCCGCCTACCTGGCGTTCGGCCGCCAATGGGGCGCGCCCATCCCACATGTGCTGGACACCCACCGCATGCCGGGGTTTCCCGAAATGCTGGAAGTCGGCAACACCACCGCGCGCGCCAAGGACCGCCAATCGCGCAACAATGCCGCCTTCTGGCACACCGATCAGTCCTACGACGCCGATCCGGCCACATCGACCATGCTGTATGCCAGAATTGTCCCCGATGCCGGCGGCGAGACCCGCATCGTCGATACCAAGGCGGCCTATGACGATCTTGACGAGAGCACCAAGAAACGCATTGACGGCTTGGTGGCCCTGCATCTTTACGGCGCCACCGCCGGCCGGGACGGCGAGGAAGCCACCCTGACCTTGACGAGTTCGCAAGCGGAGGAAGTGCCGCCGACGGCGCATCCATTGGTCCGCGGCCACTCGGTCACGGGCGCCAAGGCCCTCTATGGCATTGCCGGCACCGCCTTTGGCATCGAAGGCATGGGGCGGGAAGAGGCGGAGGCACTGATCGCCGGGCTGAAGGCTCATTGCCTGCGGGACAAATATATCTACAGCCATAAATACAAGGTCGGCGACATCGCCATTTGGGACACTCAAATGACCCTGCATTGCGCGACGCCGATCGATGTGCCTGACGGTCCCGGCACCGAACGTCTATTGTGGCGTATCAGCGTCCGGGGCAAACCGGCGGTATTTCAATAACCAGAGAGGACAATCATGATCATCGAACAAATCTGGACCGGCAACGCATATCGAAATTTCAACTATCTGATCGTCTGTCCGGAGACCGGCGAGGCCATGGCGGTCGATCCGCTGGATCATGAAAAATGCCTCGGGCTGGCCAAGGCCAAGGGCTGGAACATTACCCAGGTCCTCAATACCCACGAACATGGCGACCACACGGGCGGCAATGGCCCGGTGATCGAGGCCACGGGCGCCAAACTGTTGGCCCACGCCAACGCCAAGGGCAAGATCGCCGGCATGGACCGGGGCCTGGAGGCGGGCGATGTCATCAAGATCGGCAGCTCGGTGGAGATCGAGGCGCTGGACACGCCGGGCCACACCATGAGCCACGTTTGCCTGCTGACCCGCACCGACCAGCCGGCCCTGATCTGCGGCGATACCTTGTTCAACGCGGGCGCCGGCAATTGCCACAACGGCGGCCACCCGAACGAGCTGTACGATACCTTCGCCAATCTGCTCGCCAATCTGCCGGACGATACCCTGATCTATCCCGGCCATGATTACATGGCGGGCAATCTGGGCTTCACCCTTGACCGGGAGCCGGACAATGCGAGGGCGAAATCGTTGCTGGATGAAATCGGCGATCAGGATCCCAACGACGCCCTGGTCTCGACCATGGCCTTGGAGAAGGAGATCAACACCTTCCTGCGCCTGCGCAGCCCCAGTGTTATTTCCCAGTTGCGGGAAAGTTTCCCCGATCTTTCCGATGCGCCGGAGCCGCGGGAAGTTTTCTTGAAATTACGGGAGTTGCGGAATAGCTGGTGAGCCGTCCACCACGGCGGAGGCGGCATCGCGGAAAGACCGGCGGTGTCCGCGAAGCGTTGGAAGAGCTGGCGCGGTCCGGGGCGCCGTTGGCAGAGTTCAGGCTGGGCCACGCGGATTTGTATCACGCCAAACCGGGCGGGGCGCGTCTGCATCAACGCGGGTCGCTCTAAAAGAAGGGGTGGATGTGACCGAACTGACAATCGCGGCGGCGGAAGAAATGTTGCGGGCAAATCTGGCGCCCTGGGTCCAGGACATGGATATCACCATCGAGGCCATCGGGCCGGACGGCGCCGTGCTGCGGGCGCCTCCCTCGCCGCGCCTGAGCCGTGTTGGCGGTACCATTTGCGGCCAGGCCATCATGGCCCTGGCGGATACCGCCATGATCTTCGCCGTCGCCGGTGTGTTGGGTGATTTCCGGCCGATCACCACGGTCAATCAGACATCCACCTTCCTGCGCCCAGCGGCGGACGCCGATCTGGTGGCCCGTGCCAGCATTATCAAACCGGGCCGTACCCTCATGTATGGCGAGGTTACCTTGACCGCCGGCAATCCGGACAAGCCGGTGGCGCACGCGACCTCCACTTACATGCTATTGTGAACCGTTGCAGAATTGGGGAGTTGGACAATGCATGATCTGGTCATTCGCGGCGCCAGCGTAATCGACGGCACCGGCGCCGGGGCAAGGGTCGCGGATGTCGCCGTCGATGACGGCATCTTCACCGCCGTACAAAATGGCGCCGAGGTTGGACCGGGCCGGCGGCAGCTTGACGGCGGGGGCCTGCTGCTGACGCCGGGTTGGGTCGACATCCACACCCACTATGACGGCCAGGCGACTTGGGATCCCTATCTGACGCCGTCCTCATGGCATGGCGTGACAACGGCCGTTTTCGGCAATTGCAGCGTCGGCTTCGCGCCCGTCCGCCCGGGCCATGAGAGCTATTTGATCAACCTGATGGAAGGCGTGGAAGATATTCCCGAAACCGTTCTGGCGGAAGGCATCGATTTCCGTTGGGAAAGTTTTCCCGAATACCTCGATGTCCTGGCCTCCACGCCCCGCATCATGGACATCGGCGCCCAGGTGCCCCATGCCGCCCTGCGCTATTACGTCATGGGGGAGCGCGGGGCGGACTTCGCCGAACGGCCCACCGAGGCGGAGATCGAACACATGGGCGCGCTGCTGGAGGCTGCGCTCAAGGCCGGCGCCCTGGGCTTCACCACCTCGCGCACGGTCAAGCACCGGGCCGCCGACGGCCGCCTGACGCCCGGCTATGGCGCCGAGGAGGCGGAATTGACCGGCCTGGCCCTGGCCATGAAGCGCGCCGGCGCCGGCGTTCTGGAAGTCAATTCGGATTTCGGCGAGGGCGATTTCGCCCGCCTGCGCCGGGCGGCGGAGATCGCCGGGCGGCCCCTTTCGGTGCTGTTGGTACAGATCGACAAGGCGCCGGATTTGTGGCGCGAGACCCTCGATCAGGTCGCCACCGCCTGTGCCGAGGGCATGCAGGTCACGGCCCAGGTCGGCAGCCGCGCCATCGGCATGCTGATCGGCTTGGAAGCCACCATGCATCCCTTTTCCACGCATCCGCTGTGGCTAGAAATGGCTGATTTGTCGCCCAGGGAGCGTTTTGCCCGCCTGAAAAACGGGCCCGAACTGCGCCGCCGCCTGGTTACGGAGCGGCCCGACGACAGCCACGTGCGAATGATGGCGACAGTTTTGGAACGCACTTTCGAGTTGGGCGAGAAGGTAGATTATGAACCCGCGCCCGAGCAAAGCATCGCGGCCAAGGCCAAGGCCCGGGGCGTGGACCCGTTCGCGCTGGCCCTGGAGCTGATGCTGGAAAACGACGGCCGGACCCTGTTGCTGCATCCGTTCGAGAATTACTGCAGCGGCGACCTCGGCGTCGTCCAGGAGATGCTGGAGCACCCCAACACGGTCTGCGGCGTGGCCGATGCGGGCGCCCACGTGGGCATTATCTGCGATGCCTCCTCGCCGACCTCGCTGCTGACCCATTGGGGCCGTGACCGGCAACGGGGCGACAAACTGCCCCTGGAATTCCTGGTCCGCAAACAGACCCATGACACGGCGCGGACCTATGGCTTGCTGGACCGTGGCGTGATCGCGCCGGGCTACAAGGCGGATTTCAATCTGATCGACTTCGCCGCCCTGCGCCTGCACCGCCCCGAACTGGTCTACGACCTGCCCGCCGGCGGCCGCCGCATCATCCAAAAGGCGGACGGCTACCGCCATACCTTCGTCTCTGGCGTGGAAGTCATGCGGAACGGCGAGGCCACGGGTGAACTACCCGGCCAGTTGCTGCGCGGCGCGCAAGCAAAGCCGAATTAGGCTTCAGGCACCAGCACACGGCCTTCCATAAGACGGCGGGCGGTACGATAGGTGGTGACCCGCTCCACCGTGCCATCCGCGCCAACCACGGCGCCGATGGGAATGGCGCCCGACGGCGTGCCCAGGCGGATTTCCGCCGCCGCCCGCATCTTCTCGGGCCGGGTCAGACGGTGGACCAGGCTGCCGGGCAGGTTGGCGGCCACGGCCAGGCACATGCCACCCGTCAAGGGCACCGCGAGGTGCGGCCGGCCCATGGAGATCGCGCGCACGGACAGGTCCATGGCGCCGGCCTCCAAGGTGCCGCCATCAAGCAATGCCATGTCGCGGGGCGGTGCGACCAGGGCGATGCGCGGACTGGACCGCGAGGTATTGCTGATCGCCGCCGCCGTCGCGCCCAGCCCCATGAGCACGCCGGCCTGGGCGCGAAGGTCTTCCAACTGGGCCAGCGCATCGGCCATTGTCTCCAGCGCGCCGGGCGCTTCCGCCGCCGTCAGACCCAGATCGGCGGCGGCCACGAAAACGCAGGGTGTTGTGGCATCGACACAGCAAATTTCGATTTCCCCGCCGCCCGCCAATGTTACCTGGTCGGATACATTTCCCGTCGGCAGCAGCCGTCCCGTTCTGGCGCCCGCGGGGTCCAGATAGTCCAGCCGCACCCGCGCGCCCGCGCCCGCCACGCCGGGAATGGTGAAATCGCCCTGGGTCCGGGCCTTGCCGTTCCGTACGGCAAAGCGGCTTTCAAACACCTTGCCGGTGTTGGTGTTGTGAACCCGCACCACGGCCTCGCCGTCGGGGACCTCAAGCAGCCCTTCATCCACCGCGAACGGTCCGACGGCGGAGGATAGATTGCCGCAGGTGGCGCCATAATCGACCACCGGCGCGTCCACCACCACCTGGCCAAAAGTGTAATCCACATCGATGCCGGGCCGGGCGGACGGTTCAATGATCACGACTTTCGATAGCGAGGAAATGCCGCCGCCCAGGCCGTCAAGCTGCCGGCCATAAGGATCGGGGCTGCCGATGACGGCGCAGAAAAGCGCGTCGCGCCGGGCCGTATCTTCCGGCAGATCCCTGGCGTGAAAAAATACCCCCTTCGAGGTGCCGCCGCGCATGAAGACAGCCCGCACGCCCTTCTGGCTCATGGCGCGGTCACCCGGCCATCATCCGGCCATCATCCCTGGGCCAGGCGCGCGGCGCTGGCGCCGGCTATTCTGCCGAAAACGGCGCCCGAAACCAGCCCGGTGCCGCCCGGATAGTTGAAATGGAACAGCCCGCCGACCATTTCGCCGCAGGTGAACAGGCCCCGGATGGGCCGCCAGTCGGTGCCGATCACGCGGGCCTCGTCGTCGATCTTCAGGCCGCCGAAGGTGAAGGTGATGCCCCCCGTGGCGGAATAGGCCAGGAAGGGCGGTTGATCCAGGCGGGTGGCCCAATTGCTCTTCTCGGGCGACAGACCGGCGGAGGACAGGCCATCTTTTTTGGTCGGATCGAAACCATCGTTGGAGCCGGGCGCCGGCACGGCGGCATTATAGTCCTCCAGGGTCGCCAGGGCCTGGGCCTTGTCGTCCAGTTCCAGTTGCTCGACCAGTTCGGCCAGGGTATCCGCCGTGATCGGCGCCGAGGTGTTGTAGCGCGGCTCCAGCAAATGCACTGTCTGCTGGTCGAAAATCTGCCAGGCCAGGGAACCCGGCTCGCTCAAGATGCGGCCGCCGTACTTGGCATAGGTGTACATGCCCACGTCCTCGCCTTCGTCCAGGAAGCGTTTGCCGTCGCGGTTGATCATGACGGAATAGGGATAGGAAAGGCGGTTGGAACGGTCGGTGCGTTCCCGGTCCGCGAAGTCCGGCCATTCATTGGAAATCGGCGTGGAATGGCGCCCGCTCCACTGACCCCAGGGCAGGGCGCCAATCTCCAGCGCCATGCGCAGGCCGTCGCCCTGGTTATGGGCGCTGCCGCGCACCTTGGCATGATCCCACGGCGCGCCCAGATATTGCGCCCGCATTTGCGCATTCGCCTCGAAACCGCCGCAGCCCAGCACCACCGCCCGCGAGGCAATTTCCTCGATGGCCTCGCCATTGTTGACCGTAACGCCGGCCACGGCGCCATCGCCGTTCTGGACCAGCCCGGTCACGGCGGCGCCATAACGGACTTCGATGCCGTTGGCCTCGGACTTGGCGAACCAGGTATTGGACAGTCCCACGCCCTCGTGCAGGGCGCGGACGATGGCGCCCTTTTGCCATTTCACCTGGTTGCCGACGCGGATGGCGGAGAGGCTGGCGGCGGGTTCCATGGGGATGCCGGCATAATCATGCATCCAGCGGATGGTCTCGTAGGATTTGGAGATCAGGATCTTGGCCAGGCTCCGGTCCGTCTTGCCGGCGGTGACCCGCATCAGATCGGCCATCATTTCATCTTCGGTATAGCTGGGCACGTCCTCGAAGAAGCCCGGCAGTTCGTCCTCCGCCTCGGGCACCAAGGCTTTCAAGGCCTCGCCCTGGCCATAGGCGATGCGCAGCAGACCGCCGCTGTAATGGGTATTGCCGCCCCGGTCTTTTTCCGGCGCCTTTTCCAGCACCAGGACCCGTTCGGCCCCTTGTTCGCGGGCCGAATTGGCCGCCGCCAGGGCGGCGTTGCCCGCACCCACCACAATAACATCGTAATCCGACATTCCGTTCAATCCCATGAAGGCAAGAGTTCGTCTTGGTGCCATTCAGGCGTAATTAGGGGGACAGTTTACTTAATTCGTTTGAAAAAAATAGACGTGCCGAGCTCATTCGCCGGCGAATTAAGTAAACTGTCCCCCTAATTGTGAAGGCTCACACGCTAATCCGGCATTATGCTGGAGGGGACGGTGCTTTGAAAGTACTATTGATATTGGCGATGGCGGGTGGGGGTGATAGACACGGGGCAAGCAATAACTCCGAGGAAATTCCCATGAGCCGCATGCGTTTTGGCGCTTTTCTGGCGCCCCACCACCCGATCGGGGAAAACCCGACCTTGCAGTTCCGCTCGGACCTGGATTTCGTCGCCCAACTGGACCGTTTGGGATACGACGAATTCTGGTGCGGCGAACATCATTCCACCGGCTGGGAGATGATCGCCTCGCCGGAAATGTTTCTGGCCGCCGCCGGCGAAAATACCGCGCGGATCAAGCTGGGCACCGGCGTGGTGTCATTGCCCTATCACCATCCCTTCCTGGTGGCGCAATCCATGGTGCAACTGGACCATATGACCAACGGCCGGGCCATCTTCGGCTCCGGTCCCGGCGCCCTGGCCTCGGACGCCCATACCATGGGCATGGACCCCATGACCCTGCGGGACCGCCAGGACGAGGCCATCGGCGTCATTCGCAAACTGCTGCGGGGCGAGGAGCGCTTCGACCACGACAGCGACTGGTTCACCCTGCGCGAGGCGAAGCTGCAATTGCTGCCCCTGCAAGAGGACATGCCCTTCGCCGTGGCGTCCATGATCAGCCCCTCGGGCATGACCTTGGCGGGCAAATATGGCACCGGCGTTCTGTCCATCGGTTCCATGTCCGAAGCCGGCTTGCAGGCCCTGCCGACGCAATGGAGCTTCGCCGAGGATGCCGCCAAGGAGCATGGCAACATCGTCGACCGCAAGGATTGGCGCATCGTCATGTTCTGGCATATCGCCGAGACCCGGGAGCAGGCCCGCATCGAGGCGCGGGACGGCCTGTTCCGCTGGCGCAATGAATATACCGCCGGCACGCTGATGCAGGTTGGGGTTGAGCCGTTCAAGACTCCGGACCAGGGGGTCGATGAAATGGCCTTCTCCGACGGCGCCACCGCCGTCATCGGCACGCCCGACGATCTGGTGGCGCGGATCCGCGAGATGGTGAAACTGACGGGCGGTTTCGGCACCGCGATCGGTTTTGTCCACGACTGGGCCAATCGCGAAAACACCGCCCGCAGTTGGGATCTAGTGGCCCGGTATGTGATCCCCGAAGTCAACGGCATGCTGGATGCCTACCGCGAGTCCCGCCAGTTCGTGGTGGAGAACAGGGACTCCTTCAACCGGGCCCGCGAGGCGCTCATGGACAAAATCATGGCCAACGAAAAAGCCGCCGCGGCCCTCAAGCTGGGCGCCGCCGCCAAACCGGCCTTCGCGGCCCATTCCGCGCCGGATTTGAACCAGGAAGCGGGTGACGGATAGGGTCCGGCGGTGCCCTAGACCATTTTCGGTATCGAATTGCGCGGACAAAGCCGCGACGGCGGCCCGGCGCTTATGCGCCGCCCGCGCGGAGCGGTGCGCTCTTGCGCACGAGCGTGAGCGAAAAAAGTCTAGAGCAATTTTCGGCTAATTGGATTCGCTGTTGCGATCCAAGTAGTTGGTTCAATTGCTCTTTTCTTAAGAATTAGAGCATGTTCAAAGAGGGCATGCTCTAGGGCTGACCGAATGTTGCGATTTTATCGACGCGGCATTCGAACAACACCCGGCGTTCGTCGATGGAGGGATCGCGCAGACCG
>JAYGEB010000041.1:0-1601 GCA_046582595.1 Alphaproteobacteria bacterium
TAAGCGGTATCAAGCGGTATCGTTTCGTTTTCAAAGCCAATAAGCCCAGTCCATATCGGCGCGCCGGCACGATCCTGAAAATCTAGGTGACAACAAGGAGGAAGACTATATGTCGCTCAAGGGAAGCAAGACCGAACAGAACCTGAAGGACGCATTTGCCGGTGAAAGCCAGGCGAACCGGCGCTATCTGTATTTTGCGCAGAAAGCCGATGTCGAGGGCTATAACGATGTCGCCACCGTATTCCGCTCCACGGTGGAAGGCGAAACCGGGCATGCCCATGGCCATTTGGAATTTTTGGAAGAGACCGGCGACCCGGCAACCGGAGAACCCATCGGCCCCACCGCGCTCAACTTGAAAGCGGCGTCGCGGGCGAGACCCATGAATACACGGATATGTATCCCGGCATGACCCGCACCGCCCGGGAGGAAGGCTTCGAGGAAATCGCCGACTGGTTCGAAACTTTGGCCAAGGCCGAGAAAAGCCATGCCGGCCGGTTCCAGAAGGCCATCGACACGCTCGACGACTAGAGCAGTTCCGAATTAATGTGAATCACGAAGTGATTCTAAGTGATTGGAAAAACTGCTCGATTCTTAAGAATCGGAGCATTTCCAATTCGGAAATGCTCTAGTTCGAGGCGAATGCTCCGGGATCGAAGGGGGCGCCATGCCGGTTCCCCCTTCTTTCCGTTGCGAGCCGTGGAGCGGCGAAGGCGATGTGGATCGAGGAATATGCGTCATGAGCAAGGAAGGCGGATTGGGGGCGCCGACACGCCATCCCATTCCCTGGACCGATGCGGATTTTCTCGATGCCGGCAAGATCGACGATGAGTTGCGCCGGGTCTTCGATATCTGTCATGGCTGCCGCCGTTGTTTCAATCTGTGTGACAGCTTCCCCCGTTTGTTCGATTTGATCGACGACAGCCCGTCGGGCGAACTGGACACCGTGCCCTCCGACTCTTTCAAGTCCGTGGTGGACGCCTGCACATTTTGCGACATGTGCTTCATGAGCAAATGTCCCTACGTGCCGCCGCACGAGTTCGATTTGGATTTCCCCCATCTGATGCTGCGTTACCGCGCCGCCGAGCAGGCCCGGGGCGGGAAAGGCCTGGTGGAGACCCAACTGGCCAAGACCGACCGCAATGGCAAGTGGGCCGGCGGAATGGCGGGGTTGGCCAATTGGGCCACCGCGCAAGATAATACCGTCCTGCGCAAGATGCTGAGCCATATTGGCGGCATTCACCGCGAGGCGGCGTTGCCGCGATATCACGCCAGGACATTGATGGACCGCGCGGCCGAACATCCCACCGTCAACGCGGAGGCCCCCGCCCATGGCCGCCGGGCGGTGATCTACGCCACCCCTGCTTCGCCAATTTCAACGAACCCGCCATGGGCACGGCGGCCCGCGCCGTACTGGCCCACAACGGGGTGGCAACGGAGCTGGCCTACCCCGCCGGTTGCGGCATGCCGCAGTGGGAGCAAGGCGACCTGAAACAGGTGGCGGCGAACGCCCGCAAGGTGGCCGGGGAGATGGCCTCCTGGATCGACCGGGGGCATGCCGTCATCGCCCTGGTGCCGTCCTGCGCCTTGATGTTGAAGTTCGA
>JAYGEB010000072.1:0-4723 GCA_046582595.1 Alphaproteobacteria bacterium
TGAGGGGGTAAACTCAATCAACACAGGGAAATAATGATTGCCAGGATTCTTAGGGTAATTATATATTATTCAATCGTTTAGTAAAGAAAGATCAACATTGAGGCATCTTGAGTAAACCTGAGAAATCATATTACCCTTACCTTGCCAAGGTTGAAGTCGTGAGTTCGAATCTCATCGCCCGCTCCAATTTTTCCCTTGAAGGCCAAATTTTTACCGGATTGCCGCCGCCAACGGCGGCGGCGCCGTGTCCCGCCGGATATCACGAGATTGAACCCGCGATCTCCGCCCATACCGCCTCGGCGGCGCGGGGACCGGCCTGGCCATCGGCGTTGCCGGACCAGCGGACAAGTGCGGCCGCCGCCGCCGCCGTCAGTTCGGCCGCCGGCGCGGCGCGGGCGCGGGCATGGGCCGCCATCATCCCGGCCAGCGCCTCGGGCGTGTCGGCATACTCCACCGCATCCGCCATATCGATCAGATAGTCGGCCATGGCCCGGTCGGCGGCCTCGGCGAAGCGCGGCACCACCACCGGTTTGCCGGCCGCCAGGGCTTCGAATAGCGCCGTTGAAATAAACCCGGTGACGGCATCGGACCCGGTGATCAGGGTCATGGGATCCCCGCCCGAGATAATCGACAGGTTGGCGGGCAGGGCGCCGGACCCGGCGGCTTGGTTCGGCAGCACGCCGCGGGAGCGGGGGTCGGCCTTGCTTTTGATCACCACGTCAATGTCCGGGGCGGCCCGCGCCAAGGCGACGGCGGCGTCATGGAACAACCGCGTGAGCCCGCGCCAGGCCAGACCGTCGCGGCCGTCGCCCAAGGCCTCGGCGTTGCCGGCAACGCCCGCCATGTCCTTGCGCGGCAGGAACGGCAGCCCGGTTTTTTCGGTAAAGGAAAAAAACAAGGCCCGCGGCCGCCGCGACGGCGCCGGGCGCGCGGTCGCGGCCAGGCGCCGCCATGCGTGCATGCGGTCCAGCCGCGGCATGCCGGTGACGGTCACGCTTTCCGCCGCCGCGATCCCGGCGGCGATCTGCACCTCGCGTTCGATGGCGTTGTAGACAAGGATGCGGCGGCCCACGAAGGGGCCCCGGCGGTTCCGGTAGATATCGATGAAAAACGCGCCGCGCCCCTCGCTCTTGAGATTTTCCTTGTGAAGCGCGATGAACGGCGTGCCGCGCGCCTCCAGCACCGCTTGCAGCTCCCGTTCGGCGTAGTAGGCGTAGTTGCCGGTCAGCACCGCGTCGATGCGCCGCCGTCCCGCCAGGGCCGCCCAGGTCCGCGCCATGAAGGCCCGATAGGCGGCGCGCCCGGCGACGGCGGCGGGGGTGTCGTTGACATAGTTGTTATCATCGACCTCGGGCGGCAGAAATGCCGAGACCATGGCCTTGAAGGCCTTTATGCCCACCGTATCGAGGACGAACAGGCGGAACCTGGGATCGCCGTTAAAGGCCGCGCGGGCATCCTCGGACATGCCCGGCTTGTCCAGCACCAGAATGTTGGCGGGCTCACCATCCGATACGGCGCTCCCGCCGGCGCCCTCGATGGCGCGATCAAGCAGCCAGGCGGCAAGGCCGGGGCGGTTTAGGCGCGCGGACCATTGAAAGGCCTTCCACCATAGATCGCGGCGCACGGATTGTAATTTCATGGCGCCGGGTTCCGAGCCGCCGCCACGGTCGCCAGCACGGCATCGGCGACGCGCCGCCCGGCGCCGCCGTCGGCGTTGCCCAGCCAATGATCGAGCACCTGGGCGGCGGCTGGGCTCAATATGGTCGGCAGCGCCCGTCCGGCGCCGCCGCCATTTCCGGGCGCCAGATGATCAAGCACGCCCTCGATCAGCTCCTCCGCCGAGGCGGCATGGCGGGCGGCGCCGGCAAGGTCGATGACGTAGGGCCGAATGGCCGGATCGGCGGCCTCGGCGAATTCGGGAACGATGACCGGCACGGCGGCGGCGAGGGCCTCGAACAGGGCCGTGCTGTTGAAACCGACGACGACGTCGGCGGTCGTGATCAACTCGAAAGGGTCCCCGCCCGAGACGATCGACAGGTTGGCGGGCGGGGTGAAGCCGGCCCCGAAGGATGTACGCAACGCGGCCAAGGCGCGGGCATCATCCTTGGCCTTGATCACGATCTCGGCGCCGGGCGCGCGGCGTGCCGTTTCCACCGCCGCCCGATGGACCTCCCCGGCAAGACGGTTGAAGCCGACGCCGGCATATTCGGCATCCAGCGCCTCGTACCGCAGGGCGCCCTTGCGCGGCATCATTGGCGCCCCGGTGCGCTCCGAGAATGACATGAAGACGGCGCGCGGGACGGCGCCCAGGCTCCGGGGCCGGTCCCCGAAGCCGGCCCGCCAGCGATGCACGGCATCGAGCCGCGGCATGCCGGTCAGCACATTGCCCGCCTCGCCGGTAATGGCGTTGGCCAGTTGCAGGCCGCGTTCGATGCGGTTGTAATTGCAGACCAGGCGGCCGGCGAAGGCCTGCCGCCGCTCGCGGTAGAGCGCGCCATAGAATGGTTCCAGCCCCGGCGTCTTCAGGCATTCCTTTTGCACCGTGATGAAGGGCGTGCCCAGGCCCTCGGCGGCGGCGGCCATTTCCTGCTCGGCGCAATAGGCGAAATTGCCGGTCAGCACCGCGTCGAGCCGGACGGCGGCGCGGAAGCGGGGCCACAGCGCCGCCCAGAATTCACGCAGCGCCTGCTTGGCGCCGTCGTATTCGGCGCCCGCCGAGCGGTAGTTGTTGTCATCGACCTCGAGCGGCAGGAAGGCGGCGAATATGGCTTTGGTCAGAATGCGGTCCAGGGCCAGCAGGCGCACCCCGGCCTCCGTATCGAAAGCCGCCGCCATGTCCTCAGTGAAACCCGATTTGCACAGCAACAGAAGCCGGACCACCTCGCGGCCGGTCCCGCCCGCGCCGCCGACAAAACGTACCTGGTTGGCCAACAGGCGGGCCGCCAAGGGAGCCGCCCCGCGCCGCGCCGCCTGGGTCAGAAGGGGCGCGCACCAGGCGGTGCCAAGGCGGCGGCGCAGGCGGTAGGACAGGGTCGGCGTCAGCACCGCGACGTCTCCCGCCCGGCGCCGGCGGCAATTTCGGCGGCGTCCGCCACGGGACCATGATCGAAGATGATGATGGGTGCTGAGGTCATGGCGCGCCGTTTGATGATCAATGGCTGGAATCGGGCAATCTTGCGGCAAGAACGTGGAAACTTGTTTGGCGCGCGCCGCCCTTCCCGTCAAGTTCCTAGTTTATGCCGCCACCGGGTTTGGGAATATGCCCTGGACGGATATGAACGGCCCACTCGGCCAGCGAAATCGGTCAACCCGCCAACCGGGCGAATATCGTAGCGAATTCGGTGGCTTTTTGACGAAAAATCTCCAGCACTTGAGGGTCGAAATGCGCTGGGTCCGTCCGCCCGTCGCCCTCGAGTATGATCGACAATGTCTTTTCCTGGTCGAAGCCGGGTTTATAAGGGCGATTTGAGCGCAGCGCATCGTAGACATCGACCACCGATACGATCCGCGCTTCCATGGGGGTTTGGGCCGCCGTCAAAGCGCGCGGATAACCACCGCCGTCCCAGCGTTCATGATGGCCCCAGGCGATGTTTGCCGCCATCATCATCACCGGATGGGTGGAGCGCGACAGGATGCGGTAGCCGATTTCCGCATGTTGTTTCATGATGACCACTTCCTCGCCCGTCAGTTTGCCCGGCTTGAGCAAGACGGCATCGGGCGTGCCGATCTTTCCGGCATCGTGAAGGGGGGCGGCAAGGCGGATCATGGCCCGGCGCTGCTTGGACCAGCCGAGTTCGGCGGCGATCACCTCGGCATATTCGCCAATCCGCCGGATATGGTTCCCGGTTTCCTGATCTTTGTATTCGGCGGCGACGGCCAGACATTCCAGCGCTTCGGCGTGGGCGTTTTCGACGTTTCCCAGCAATTTTCGGATTTCAATTGTTTTAACCTGAACGTCGGCCTTCAGGGCCGCTTCATAATGTCTCTTGGACTCTTTCAACAGCACCAGTTCCTCGGCCCGGCGCACCACATGTATGACGTGACCCACTTCGACCGGTTTTCGCAGAAAATCCATGACGCCGAGCTTGAGAGCGTCGATTGCCTGTTCGGTATCGCCGTGACCGGTAATGACGATAAATTCGATCTGCCGCGTTTCGTCGAATTCGGCCCGCGCCATGCCGATCATTTCCAGACCGGCGCGGCCCGGCATCTGAAGGTCGGCAAGGACGATCGCGATATTCCGATCCTGGCGGATCAGGGCCAATCCTTCCTCGCCGCTGGCCGCCGACACGCACTCATGCCCTTCTTCGCTCAAGCACTCGATCAATTCGTCGCGAATATCGGGTTCATCATCGACGATCAATATTTTGGCGGTCATTTTTTTAGCTCATCGTTGTTCGGGGCGGCGTTTCGCGAAGCCGCCGCCGATACGGCCTCAAGCAGTTTATCTATATCCACCGGTTTTCGCAGGTAGGGGAATTCCTCGATATCAAGCCCAAAAGTCTCGGGTGATCCGGATATAACGACAAAGGCGATATCGCGTGTGAATTCGGACCGAGCTTGATGGATAAGATCAACGCCGGACTTGCCCGGCATTTTCAAATCCGTCACGACGAGAGCAATATCGGCATCGCGCCGCAAATAATCGAGCGCATCGTCAACATTTTCAACGCAAAAAGTTTCATATCCCTCAAGGGTCAATGCCTCGTCGACCTCGGTTAGG
>JAYGEB010000084.1:0-25901 GCA_046582595.1 Alphaproteobacteria bacterium
TGACGGACACCGAGAACAACGGCGCCATCGTCGCCGCCCTGGGGCTTTGTGTCGCCGTCGCCCTGTTGCCCCCCGCGCTTTATGTCTGGCGCACGCCGACGATGGTGGAAATGTTCTGGCTGTGCGGCGTGGCCGGCGTGGCGACCCTTGGCCACCTGGCGATGACCCAGGCCTTCCGCTGCGCCGAGGTGACCGCCCTGCAACCCATAACCTTCCTGCAACTGGTCTGGGCCTCGTTGTTGGGGTTTTACATCTTCGCCGAGGTGCCGGACATCTGGACCTGGATTGGCGGCGGTATTATCGTAATCTCGGCGACATACATCGCCCATCGCGAGGCCCGCGCTCGCAAACGGGCGCATCACAACTAGAGCAATTTTCAATTAATCGGAATCGCTCGCGCGACCCAGTGATTGGTTCAATTGCTCTTTTCTTAAGAGACCGAGCATGTTTTAAATGAACATGCTCTAAATGTCGGAAGCCGGATCATGAAGATGCGCGCTTTTTGTCTGGGTTTGATCATGTTGCTGCTCCCGGCACCGGGGCTCTGGCTGGACGCGCAGGCGGGCTTCCGCTCGTTGGAGGCCCTGGCGGCGCCCAGTTCCGACCCTTGGCCCCGCTGGGAGACGTCCGACGAAAGCAACGGGACGGAAATCGACTTCTCGGCCTGGGACGGAATTTTGCAACGGTATTTGAAAGCCTCGCCCGAAGGCATCAATCTGTTCAGCTACAACGCGGTCTCGGCCCCCGACCGCATTCTGCTGGACCAACTGGTCGCCAAATGGGCCGCCCTGCCGATCTCCACCTACAACCGGGCCCAGCAAATGGCCTATTGGATCAATCTGTACAATGCCCTGACGGTCAAAGTTATTCTCGATCATGGCCCGGTCGCCAGCATTCAGGATATCGATATTTCGCCCGGATTTTTTTCCAGCGGTCCATGGGGCAAAAAACTGCTGCGGATCGAGGGCGTGGAGCTTGGCCTGAACGACATTGAACATCGCATTCTGCGCCCCCTGTGGCGTGACAACAGGGTCCATTATGCCCTGAACTGCGCCTCCGTCGGCTGTCCCAACCTGGATGCCAGGGCCTTTAGGGCAGCGGATATGGACAGCCGTCTCGACGCCGCCGCGCGGGCCTTCATCAACCATCCGCGAGGCGTGCGCCTGGAGGGGGGAGAGATCATCGTCTCCAGCATCTATGATTGGTTCACGGCGGATTTCGGCGGCGATGAGGCCGGCGTACTGGCCCACTTCCGCCAATACGCCGGCCCCGAATTGCAGGCCACCCTGGACAAACACGGCCGCCTCGACCGCGCCGCCTACGATTGGAGCCTGAACGGAAAATTTTGAGGCCGCTTTAAATCATGACCCGTTACCCATCCGCGTGGCGTCAAATAGGCAATTTTTCCCGGCGGTACTTGCGTCTCGTTGGCTGCCAGGTCAATTTTCCGAGAGTATGGGATCGTGGCATCAGAGCTTTTTCAATGCTCTAGTTTTGCAACAATCGCGATCTGGCCTGCTCGATGGTGGTCCGCGCCATGGCTTCAAGCTCGGCATCATTGGCGCTGCTGAGGGGATGGTTGATCACCGCGAATGAATAATCCGGCATGCCGAGGACACGGCACATCAATTCCGCCGCGCTGACGAATTGGGTCGTCATGACGCCGATGGCCGGCACCCCCAGACGCTCCGCCGCCACCGCGTCATGCAAACTGCACGACGAGCAACTGCCTCAATCCCCGATGCCGGAAACCACCGCGTCCCATTTGGGAATTTCCGCCACGATGGCCGGATCGGCGGGCGCGCTGTAGTTCGATTTTACCCGCAGGATGACATCGCCAACGCCAAATTCGTCCCGCAGCATTCTGTCAAGATGTGAGAAATACCCGGCGGTGCCTTCCTTGCCGTTGGAGATAATGCCGACCGTCTTGCCCCGCAGCGAGACCGGGCGCGGCGCCGGGTCGCCCAGCGCCGTTGCCATTTCACTGCTCGGATCCAACACGCGTAAAGTCATTGCAATTCATTCCCTTCAAAAACGAAGCTAAACCGGCGGCGGCCCGCAATCGAGACAGGCGCCGATGGCCATGGTGACGGCATGGCTTTTGTGTCCCAGCCAGGGCGGGATGACGGCGCCAAAGCCGCCCGCCGGGCCGCCCGCCGCGATCACCAGCAATTGCTCCGGGCTTTCCATGGCCGGATAGACCGTATCGCCCCGGTCGCGCACCACCGAGGCCTTGCCCACATCGGCCCATTCGCGGCGATGAATGCGGGCGCGCTCGAAAATGAACTCCGCGACATCCTGTTTACTCCACCCGGCGGCCTGCAAATGCTGGCGCAGTTGCGGCGGCACTATGATGGCGTAGTTGCCGGGCCAGATGGAATAGTGCCGCATGTTGGCCCGGATTTCCGCCGCGAAGGTTTCCAATATCTCCTTCGGCGCGGTGGTCCATTCGTTCATGATCTGGCGTGGCGCGCCGGCGGCCAGGACGGTGATGGCGGAGGCCTCCTTGGGGATATCATGTTGCTCCGCCAGGCTCAGCCAAGGATTGTCGTCTTCGTCCTCGGCCAGGCAATAGCTGATCTTGCCCGGATGGCCGATGGTGGAACGGTCGATGCCGCCGGGCCGCACGTCCAGCACATTGATTAGGATCAGGCGCAGGGCCCGGCCGATCACCATGGTGGCCCGGTCGCTGGAACCCAGCACGTTGAAGGTAGGGTTGGCCGATAACTCCTGTCTGATGGGCCCGTTCAGAACCAACAGAATGGCGCAGCCGCCGGTGCTGGCCGTGGCCCCGTGCAACAGAAATTCCGGCTGCAGCATGGCCGTCGTGGCGGCAATGACGACCGGGAAATGCATGGGCAGACAGCCGGCCATGACCGCATTGACGGCCAGCTTCTCCACCGTGATGGAACGCTCGCGCACGGGCTCGATACCGATCAATTGATCGGGCGGCATCATGGCCCATTCCAGGCACGCCGCCACCGCCGCCGCCGTCGGCGGCACGATGGGCAGGCCATCCGTCCAGCCTTGGCTGTGGTAGAGCTCCTGCACGGCATTGAAGTCTTCCGCCTCATGCACCTTCGATGCGAGTTGCACGGTCTGTGCTCCCTTGATTTTCGATCCGCGCCAACTCTATCAGACGGCGCCCGAAATGGCGAAGCGCCGTACGCTTTTCACATCATGACCTGGCCATCATCCACCGGGATCAGGGTTCCGGTCATATAGTCGGAACGGGACGAGGCCAGCAGCAGCAGCAAACCATCCATGACATCCGGCTTGCCGATGCGCCGGCGCGGCATGGCCGCGATCATGCCCAGCCCGGCGGGTGTTTTCCAATGCTCCGCATTCATTTCCGTTTCGATATATCCGGGGCAAATGGCATTGACCTGGATGTCATGGCGGGCCCATTCCAGGGCCAATTGCTTGGTCATTTGGGCGATGGCGGCCTTGGACATGCCGTAGAGCGCCAGTTTGGCTGTGGTTCGCAGGGCCATCATGGAGGAAATATTGATGATCTTACCGCCCATGCCCCGCTTGATCATCTCCCTACCCACGGCTTGGGCCAGCAGGAACGGCCCCTTGACGTTGGTTTCATGGACAAAATCGTAATCTTCAAGGGTGAAGTCCTCGGGCCGCTTGACGACGGAAACGCCGGCATTGTTGACCAAAATATCAATCGTCCCCAAGGCGGCGGCCGCCGCCTTAGCAACATGTTCGATCGCGTCGGGATCGCGCACATCCAGGGCGAAGGGCGCCGCCCGCCCCCCCGATGCGGCGATTTCGGCGGCCAGTGCTTCCAGCCGGTCAACCCGGCGGGCCGTCACCGCCACTTTTGCTCCGGCGCCCGCCAGCGCCAGCGCCGCCCGGTGCCCCAGGCCCGACGAGGCGCCTGTTACCAACGCTACCTTGCCCGCGAGATTGTCGCCGCCGTCCGCCATGTTTCGCCCTCATTTCGATTAACCACCGTCGCTTGCGCGGCCCGGGTAACCGGTCCAATTGCCCTATTCTCAAGTGTCCGGGCACATGTTCTTCGAATTCTCTCTGGCTGCGAAACAACATCGAATTGCCGCCACATGTAAACAGGTTATTAACCGTGGCCGGCTATCGTGCCCCGACCAAGGGAGATGTTGCCTATGCATGCGAGCGCGCGGGTTCTGCTATTCAGCGATCCAACCAATACCGGCGATCTGGCCGGCAAGCTTGAACAACGTGGTTATCAGCCATTGCCGGCCCATTCACGGGAAGATGCCTTGCGCATTATCACTGGCCGATATCCCGACATTGCCATCGTAAACGCGGCGGACGGCGAAGGGATGCGGTTTCGCCACGATCTGAACGACCTGCGCCCCGATGGCGGCATTCCGACCATTGTTATCGGCGCCACGGAGAAATTGCGGGAGGACGATCCGCAAGTCGAATTCCTGCCCGCGGCCTTTCGCGATTCGGAACTGTTTTCCCGTCTCAAGGTGCTGGCCCGTCTGGTAACCATGCAAGGCGAACTGGCGCTTCGTTCGGAAACATCGCAGCTCTACGGTCTAGAAGCCCCGGCGCAAGCGGTGGCGCCGTCGGAGATTATCGATGCCAAAATTCTGGTCATCGCCGGCGAAGAAAGCCGACGAGACGCAATCAGCAAGATGATCGCCCCCCTCGCCACGGCCGATGGGGTCAAACGGCCGCACGAGGGCATGGAGCGTTTGTTGCAGGACCGCTTTGACGCCGTCATCGCCGTGGGCTGGGATGACGACGGCGAATTATTGGATTTCTGCCGGCAACTGCGAAACCATGCCAACCTGTTCAATATGCCGTTGCTGGTACTGAACGACGGTAGCGATGCCGCCGAGCCGGACAAAGTCTATGAAGCCGGCGCTTCGGAAGTTTTGAGTTTTGGCGCCGAACCGGACCGGCTCTTGCCCAGGCTGCATCATCTGGTCCGCCAACAGCGCTATCGCCAAAACATGCAGGACGTCTATCGCGAGAGCCGCCATTACGCCGCCACGGATTCACTTACCGGCCTGTTCGGCCACGGTTATTTGCACACTCATTTGCAAAAACAGATACTCGAATGCCGCAGCCGGGAGAAGGATCTGACGGTCGGCTTCTTCGACATCGCGGATATGACCGGGTTTAATGCGCAATACGGCTATGTGGCGGGCGACCGTTTGCTGCGCCAAATCGGCGGCGCCATCGGCGGCTTCGTCCGGGCCGAGGATCTGCCGGCCCGTTTCGGCGCCGACAAATTTTGCATCGTGCTGCCCGATACGGAATTGGCTTCCGCGGACCCGGTTTTGTACCGTATCGCCTCCGTCATCAATATGACTGAATTCGCGATCATGGATATCACCGAGCCGGTCAAAATTCACCTGCAGACAGGGAGCGCCATGCTGCGGCCCGGTGACAGCGCGGAAAGTCTGGTCGCCAGGGCGCGATCCGGCATCCCCGGCCGATCCAGCGGTTAAATACAGAAGGGCCTTAACCTTCATGTGAAGGATGCGTATCATAGGGCCGATGATTCATGTGGATATCATTTCCGATACGGTGTGCCCGTGGTGTTACATCGGTAAGCGGCGGTTCGAACAGGCCATTGCCCTGCGCCCCGGCTATGAATTTCAGGTCGGTTGGCGGCCCTTTCAGCTAAATCCGGATATCCCCCATGCCGGCCTGCCGCGTGGTGAATATTTACGCGCCAAGTTTGGCGGCGCCGACCGCGCCGAGCGGGTCTATGAGGCGGTCAGCGCGGCGGGCGGCGAAGTGGGCCTGGATTTCAATTTCCGGCAAATCCCGCAGCAACCGAATACCTTCGATTCCCATCGCCTTGTCCGCTGGTCGGAAACCGCCGGCGTGCAGGATGAGGTCGTCGAAAAGCTGTTCCTTGGCTATTTCGTCCATAAATCCGATGTCGGCGATCAAGAGGTATTGGTCACGATCGCCAAGAGTTGCGGGATGGACGGCGATTTGGTGCGCGAGCTGTTTCAGCGGGACGCGGACCGGGATTTAGTCATGGCCGAAGAGGGCGTGGCCCGCCGCATGGGCATCAACGGCGTGCCCTGTTTCGTGGTTGACCATAAATACGCCATATCGGGCGCGCAGGACCCGAGCGTGTTGACCCATGTCTTCGACTTGGTCATGCAGGACAAAAACAAGCCCGAAATTATTGCCGCCGCTACCGACCCTCAGGAAACCGCCGGCGCGGATTGAGCCAACTTGGCCAGGCGGCGGACCAGGTAATCGACGCCTTTCAGGCGTGTTTCCGCCTCATCCCATTGTCTTTGAAAGACCAATTTGTGGTCCGGCCGCAGTTTGGCGCTGCCCTTGTTTTCGTTGATGAATTCCACCAGGCCGGCCGGGTTGGCGAAGCTGTCTTGGCGGAAAACCACGCTGGCCCCGCCCGGTCCGGCATCGATCTTCGCCACATTGGCGGCCCGGCACAGACGCTTGATGGAGATGACGGCCAGCAGGTTCTTCACCTCCTCCGGCAAGGCGCCGAAACGGTCGATCAATTCGGCGGCGAAGGCGTCGATTTCGCCCTCGTCCCGCAAATGCGTCAAGCGGCGGTAGAGGCCCAGGCGGACGCCAAGATCGGCCACGAAATGTTCCGGGATCATCACCGCCGCGCCCAGGTTGATCTGTGGCGACCAGTCCTGATCGCCCGCCTCCAACGCTCCGGCGGCGCCGCTGTGCGCCGTCGCCAGGGCCTCCTCCAGCATCTGATTGTAAAGTTCGAAACCCACCTCGCGAATATGGCCCGACTGCTCCTCGCCCAGTAGATTGCCCGCCCCGCGCAGATCAAGATCATGGCTGGCCAGGCTGAAACCGGCGCCCAGGGTATCGAGGGATTGCAGCACCTTCAGCCGCTTCGCCGCCGCCTCCGTCGGTACCAGGCGCGGTGGCAGGGTGAAATAGGCATAGGCGCGGACTTTCGAACGGCCGATGCGGCCGCGCAATTGGTATAATTGCGACAAGCCGAAACGATCAGCCCGGTGCACGATCAGGGTATTCGCGGTGGGAATATCCAGGCCGGATTCAATGATCGTGGTGGACAAAAGCACATCATAGGCGCCGTCGTAAAAGGCGCTCATCACGTCTTCCAACTGGCGCGGCGGCATGCGGCCATGGGCGGTGACGAATTTCACCTCCGGCACCCGCTCCCGCAAAAATTCCTCTGCTTCAGGCAGATCCACAATGCGCGGACAGACATAGAAACTTTGCCCGCCCCGGTAAAGTTCCCGCAGCAGCGCCTCGCGCGTGACCACGGGATCAAACGGCATGACGAAGGTGCGCACGGCCAGGCGGTCAACGGGCGGCGTGGCGATCAGGCTCAACTCCTTGACGCCCGAAAAGGCCATTTGCAGGGTGCGCGGGATCGGCGTGGCGGTCAGGGTCAGCACATGCACATCGCTACGCAATTGCTTCAGGCGTTCCTTGTGGACAACGCCGAAATGCTGTTCTTCGTCGATCACCAGAAGGGTGAGATCGCGGAACGCTATCTTCTTGCCCAGCAGGGCGTGGGTGCCGATGACGATGTCGATCTGGCCATTGCTCAGGCCCTCGCGGGTCGCCGCCGCCTCGGCCGCGCCGACCAGGCGGGAGAGCTGGCGCACTTCCACCGGCAGGCCGGCGAAACGGTCCTTGAAGGTCTGGAAATGCTGCCGGGACAGCAGCGTGGTGGGCGCGACGATGGCCACCTGGCCACCGGCCATGACGGCGGCGAAGGCGCCGCGCAGGGCGATCTCGGTCTTGCCGAAGCCCACATCGCCGCAGATCAGGCGGTCCATGGGGCTGCCCTTTCCAAGGTCGGCGAACAGGTCCTCGATGGCGCCCAATTGGTCTTCGGTCTCCTCATAGGGGAAGCGGGCGCAGAATTCCTCGTACAGGCCGTCCGGGCGCTCGATCGTCGGCGCGCTGCGCAGCACCCGTTCGGCGGCCACCTTGATCAGTTGATCCGCCATGTCGCGGATATGCTGCTTCAACTTGGCCTTGCGCGCCTGCCAGGCGGCGCCGCCCAAACGGTCCAGATTGACCCCGGCATCTTTCGAGCCGTAGCGCGACAGCAGCTCGATATTCACCGCCGGCAGGAACAATTTGTCGTTGCCGTCGTAATGAATTTCCAAGCAGTCGTGGGGGGCGCCACCGACCTCGATGGTTTGCAGGCCCACGTAGCGGCCGATGCCGTGCTCCACGTGCACCACCAGATCGCCTGCCGCCAACTGGCTCTGCTCGGTGATGAAATCTTCCGCCCGCCGGCTGCGCCGGCGCCGGACCAGGCGGTCGCCCAGCACATCCTGTTCCGAGATGATCGCCAGATCGGCGGTCTCCACGCCCTGCTCCAGCCCCAGCACCACCATGGCCGCCACGCCGGGCGGCAAGGCCATGACGGCGGGCCAATGTTCCACCAGCCAGACCCCTTCGATGCCATGATCATCCAGCAAAAGGGCCATGCGTTCCGCCGAACCCTGGCTGAAGGCGGCAAAGACCAGGCGCCGGCCCTGGGCGCGTTGGCCCTCGACATGGCCGCGCAGGGCGTCGAAGACGTTGACCTCGTGCTGCGCCCGCTCGGCGGCGAAACTACGTCCCTGGCGGCCGGCGAAATCAATGACCTGGGGGCTTTC
Organism: Alphaproteobacteria bacterium; assembly: GCA_046582595.1. Lineage (GTDB taxonomy): Bacteria > Pseudomonadota > Alphaproteobacteria. The sequence continues at coordinate 8,607 of JAYGEB010000084.1, forward strand.
GGGCACCGAAAATGGAGAAAAGCCGCCACCCGGCCGGCCCGCCACGGCATCATCCCAGGCCCCGGCGTCCAGAAACAGGCGTTCGGGCGGCACGGGTTTGTACAGGGGGGCGCCGCCATAGGGGTTCTTTCGCGCCTCCACGCGGGCCTGGTAATAATCCTCGATCTGGGCCAGGCGGCCGTCGCGGGCCTCCAGGCACATGTGATCAAGGGTGATGACACCGTCGCCCACATAGTCGAACAGCGTCTCCATGGTCTCATGAAACAGCGGCAGCCAATGTTCCATGCCCGGATGGCGGCGGCCTTCGCGGATCGAGCCGTACAGCGGGTCATCATCGGTCACCGCGCCGAACAGATCGCGGTAGCCTTGGCGGAACCGGGCCGTGGTCTCGTCGGTCAATTGCACTTCCGAGGCGGGGACCAGTTCGACCGTTTTGCTTTCGCCAATGGTGATCTGGGTTAGGGGATCGAACAGGCGTATGCTTTCCAGGGTGTCGCCAAAGAAATCCAGGCGGACCGGGCTGGCCACGCCGGCGGGAAAGATATCGACGATGCCACCGCGGGTGGCGAACTCACCCGGTTCCATCACCGTGCCGCCGTGGCTGTAGCCGTTGCGGACCAGAAATTCCAGCAATTCCGCCACCACGACCACGGCGCCCACCCCGGCCTGGAATACCGCCCCCTCGATGGAACGACGCGGCGGCAGACGCTGCAGTGAGGCGTTGACCGTGGTCAGCAGAATGGCGGGCGCCTTGGGCGGGGCCTGGCCCACCAGGCGGGCCAAGGTGTTCATGCGGGTGGCGCATATTTCGGGGTTGGGCGAGACCCGGTCGTAGGGCAGACTGTCCCAGGCCGGCAGTTTCAGGATGTGCGTGCGCGGCGCGAAAAACGCGATCTCCTCGGCCAGGCCGGCCATGCGCCCTTCGTCCCGCGCGATATGCACCAGCCAGCCGGGCGCGCCCTGGGCCAGCTCCCCGAGGCACAGGGCATCGAGCCCCTCCGGCACGCCGGTAAGCTGATAACGGGATTTGGACGATAGAATTTTTTCGATATATTTCAATATTTTACGGAGTTATTTTAAAGTTTAATATCATTTTCATGATGTGATGGTCATGTTCCGCCGGCACGGCCTCCCGGCCGGCCAGCCAGGCATAGATATCGTGTTCGTTCTCGTTGATGACGGCTTCGTAAAGGTCCATGTCCGCCACCGACATGGCGGGCAGATGTCGCTCGGCGAATTGCCCCAGAATCAGGTCCAGCTCCTTGGTGCCCCGGTGCCAGCTATGATAGCGCAGGCGCTTGCGGCGGATTTCCGGATCTTCCTCCATGGCTCTTTCCCCCTTTCGCCACAGCATATAACGTACCCGTCATCATGAGACCAGAAATCCTGTTCCCGATGTTCAAACCGGTCACTTCCCTAAAGGGCGTCGGCCCGCGCCTGGGCCAGTTGATCGAGCGTCTGGCGGGCAAATTCCTGGTGGATTTGTGCTGGCACCTGCCAACGGGCCTAATCGACCGCCGCTTCCAGCCAAAGGTCGCCGCCGCCCCGGACGGCGCCGTGGCCACGTTGACGGTTACCGTGGACGAACACATACCCTCGTCCAACCGCCGACTGCCCTACAAGGTTCTGTGCAGCGATGAAACCGGCACCGTCAGCCTGGTGTTCTTCAATGCCAAGGCGGATTACCTGAACCAAATTCTGCCCCTGGGCGCGAGCCGGGTGGTTTCGGGCCAGATCGGCCATTACGGCGCGGAAATCCAGATGCCCCATCCCGACCACATCGTGGCGCCGGACAAGGCGGACGAATTGCCGAAAGTCGAGGCGGTCTATCCCCTGACCACCGGCCTGACGGCGAAACCCCTGCATAGGGCCATCCGCGGCGCCCTGGAGCAGACGCCGGAGCTGGCGGAATGGCAGGATGCCGCCTGGCTGGAGAAACAGGCCTGGCCCTCGTGGCGGGAGGCCCTGTTCGCGGTCCACGCCCCCCAATCCCAGGCCGCGCTGGAGGCGGGCGACCCGGCCCGCCGGCGTCTGGGCTATGACGAATTATTGGCCAACCAACTGGCCCTGGCCATGATCCGCCATGCCGCCCGCCGCCGCGCCGGCCGCGCCATTTTGGGCGATGGCCGCTTGCGCGACGCCCTGAACGCCACCCTGCCTTATAAACTGACCGAGGGGCAGCGCGATGTTCTGGGGGAAATTCAGGCCGACATGGCCCAGCCCCAACGCATGCTGCGCCTGCTGCAGGGCGACGTGGGCAGCGGCAAGACCGTGGTGGCGCTGACCGCCATGCTGGGGGCGGTGGAAAGCGGGGCCCAGGCCGCCTTCATGGCGCCGACGGAGATCCTCGCCCGCCAACATCTCGATACCCTGACAGGTCTGTGCCGGGATCTGCCCGTGCGCATCCAGATCCTCACCGGGCGCAGCAAGGGCAGGCCCCGGCAGGCCCTTCTTGGCGATTTGGCGCGAGGCCAAATCGACATCCTCATCGGCACCCACGCGCTTTTTACCGAAGACGTGATCTTCAAGGATCTGGCCCTGACCGTGATCGACGAGCAGCACCGTTTCGGTGTGCATCAGCGCCTGAACCTGGGCGACAAAGGCGTAGGGGCGGATATCCTGGTGATGACGGCGACGCCGATCCCCCGCACCCTGAGCCTGACCGTCTATGGCGACATGGATATCTCCCTCCTGCACGGCAAGCCGCCCGGCCGCCGGCCCGTGGATACCCGCTCCATGCCGCTGTCCCGGCTGGAGCAGGTGGTGGCCGGCGTGCGGCGCGCCATTGACAACGGCGCGCGGGTCTTCTGGGTTTGCCCCCTGGTGGAGCAGAACGAACAGCTCGATCTGGCCGCGGCCGAGGAACGCCACGCCGCCCTGGCGCAGATTTTCGGGCCCGATTTGGTGGGCCTGGTGCATGGCCGCATGAAGGCCAAGGATAAGGACCAGGCCATGGCCGCTTTCGTCGAGGGCCGAACCAAGATCCTGGTCGCCACCACGGTGATCGAGGTCGGCGTGGACGTCCCCGAAGCCACCATCATGGCCGTGGAACACGCCGAACGCTTCGGCCTGGCGCAACTGCACCAACTGCGCGGCCGCGTGGGCAGGGGCGGCCAGCAAGCCCACTGCCTTCTGCTCTTCGCCGAACCCCTGGGCGAGACGGCGCGGGCCCGCATCGCCATCATGCGCGAGACCGAGGACGGCTTCCGCATCGCCGAGGAAGATCTCCGCCTACGCGGCACCGGCGAACTATTGGGCACCCGCCAAAGCGGCTTCCCCGCCTTCCGCCTGGCCGATGCGATGGCGCATCAGGACCTCATGGAAGTCGCCCGCGACGACGCCCGCCTGATCCTCGAAACCGACCCGGACCTGACCGGCTCCCGAGGCCCGGCCCTGCGCGCGCTGCTGTATCTGTTCGAACGCGACGCGGCGGTGAAGCTGTTGCGGTCTGGTTAGGGACGGACCTTTATTCCCGCCTACGCGGGAAAGATAATTTGTAAACTGTCAACGGAACCTGTGGCACCTTATTCGTTTTCCGTGCTTCGAAATACGATCTCAGGGTTACGATGGCGGCTTACTTTTTGCACTGGGCGAAACGGCGCGTGCCCGCATCGCCATCATGCGCGAGACCGAAGACGGCTTCTCCGTTGCCATGACCCCATTGCCACGTCTCATTTGGTCTCACGCCGGGCAAGGGGGCTAATGCGGAGGCGATTGTATCTTTGATCTTGGCCGCGCCGGTCTATTGGCTTAGATTTGAACGGATGCTTCAAAAACTATACATCCCCCTCATGACTGCGTTGATTGCCTGGACTGGCGGCGCCATCTTGTATGGCATTTACGTTGTCTCCGAGGCGGACAATATTGCCAGCCGTGAGGCGGCGGCCGATCTGGCAAAATCGAAGTCGATGTTTGAATTGCTTGCCAATTTGTTGGTGGGTGGCGGCATCGGCACCGTTATTGTCGTTTGGTCGGTGATTTTCACGCCGCTCGTGCTGCTTGTGATCATGGCTCGGCTCGGAAAGGACACGGCCGGGAATGCTTGACCAGAATGCCTGAAGCCGCCGGCCAAGCCTCAAAACATCTGGCTGTTCCGTCGCTTTTGCTTTGATGTGGAGCGCCCGCCGTCACCAAGAAAATCCACGCGCCGTGGCCCTGAAACTCGCGCGCAACAAAGACGGGTCGCTTACGCCGCCTTGCGCCCGCACGGCCACGTCGATGCGCCGCGCCGCGTTATAGCCCTGAGCCGCCTGGGACGTTGGCCCGTGGCCGTAAAACAATTTGTAGGCGGCAATAAAGGCCGCGACCGGGGCGGTTTCAGATCTGGCGAAGGGCGATTGGCCGGGCGGCAGCAGCGTGATCGCCTTGCCGTCGAGAAACTTTCGCACCCTGGCTATCGTGGCGTCGGATCCGAAGGCGACGGCAATGCTAACCTCGCCCCGCGCCACGATGCGCCGGAACCCGGCGGCAATATCCCCTTGGCCGTAAATCACCTCGACATACACATCAAGACCACCAAGATGGCCGTCGGATTCCTGATCCGGGTGGCCGTCCCGCTCTGTCGCGGCAAGCATGAAACCTTTTTGGAATTGGCCGCCTTGGACCGAACCGGCGTTCGGGCCGGGAACAATCAACGCGACACGAAAACCATGGGCCAGGGCCGGATTAATAGGGAGCATCGTCGCCGTGATCATTGCCAGGAACAGGAACGCGGCCGTGTTCGCGATATACATTCAAGGCCCGCCCGGAATTTCAAGAATGGCGCGATAGCGAATTTTCAATTTAGTCCGAACCCTCGTCAGCATCCAAGGTGCGGCGAACGGCGAAGGCAAGCTCTTCGTGGTTATAAGGTTTGCTCAAAAGTTTGCCGACGATCTTGCCGAGATAGCGGCTCTCTGCAACGGCATGCGCCTCGGGCTGCTTCGTGAAGCCGCTGGTCAGCAGAATTTTGAGAGTGGGGTGGCTCTCCCGTACCGCCAAGACCACCTGGTAACCATCCAACTCACCGGGCATGATGATGTCACAGAACAACAAGTCGATGTCCGGTTTCTCGTCGAGTATTTCCAGCGCCCGCCGGCCATTGCCGGCCGTCAGGGTGTTGTAGCCGAGCGCTTCCAAGTACAAAACGGCGGCGATGGTCAAGGCTTCCTCGTCATCTACAACCAGTATGGTTTCGCCGCCGCGGGGCAGTTCGATTTGACCATCCGGTTCCGGCTCGGACTCCGTCGCATGTTCTGGGGCCCGGGGCAGGAAAATGCGGAATGTGGTGCCCTCCCCGATTTCCGAATAGACCTTGATATGGCCGCTCGAACGCTCGATGAAACCATACACCATACTCAGGCCAAGCCCGGTGCCTTGGCCGATTGCCTTGGTGGTGAAGAACGGCTCGAATAGCTTCTCCTTGATCTCGTCCGTCATTCCGGACCCGTTATCGCTCATCGAGATCATCACGTATTCACCGGCCTTGGCCGCCGGATTGCGGTTGACGTAATGGTCATCCAGGACCTTGTTGGCGGTCTCGATGATCAGTGAGCCGCCCTCGGGCATGGCATCGCGGGCATTGAGCGATAGATTAAGTATGGCATTTTCGAAATCACCGGGATCGATCTCGACCGGCCACAAGTCATCAGCCAGATGATTTTCCAAATGGATCGATAGCGTCAACGACGTGGCGATCAGTTCCTTCATTCGCAGGACGAATTCGTTGACATCCGTTCGCTCGTTTTCACCTGGTACCTTACTGGCGAAGCTAAGCAGTTTCTTGGTGATGGCGGTGCCGCGTTTTGTTCCCTCAAGCGCGATTTCCAAATACATGACAAGATCGGGGTCGTCCTTCACGCGGCCCCGCACGATCTCCACGAAGCCCAGGATAATACCGAGTATATTGTTGAAATCATGTGCTATGCCGCCAGTGAGTTGGCCGACCACTTCCATTATTTGGGATTGGCGGATTTGTTCCTCCAACTGTCTGCGCCCGGTGATATCCATGATCAAAACATAGTAGCCGGCGACCTCGCCCTTTTCCGTAAGATGCGGCACGTAGGTCAAATCGATATCACGGGTCACGCCGTCGGGGTAGGCGATCGCCTCCTGGCCGCTCACCGTCTCTCCCGCCAGCACGCGGTTTTGGTAGGGTATAAGCCTGGCTTGGAATTCCTTTGCGTGCACATCGTGGATATGCTTGCCGATCAACTCGCCGTTGGGCTGGGCATACCAAATCTCCGCCAGCTTGTTGGCGAAACCGTAGCGATCCTGCTGATCGACAAAGATGATGACCACGGGCAGGGAATCCGTGATCCCGCACGCCGACATGATGGCGCGGAGTATTTCCAGGATGATCGACTTGGAGCTTTCCCGCGATGGCGGCGGAGAGATAGCTACCGCATGCGGATACTGGGCATGATGGCCGACATCCGTGGTTCACTGGGTCTGGCCCTTGCCAGTATCAGAGCTTACCTGCTTACCGCCGAAGGGAAATTCGTCGAACGTTACACCGCGCTGTGGGCGAAGAATGAGAGGCATTTTGACGAGCTAGCCAATTCCATGTCGCTGTTATCGCCGGAGCAGATTGCGGCGTTCGATGAATTCAAGGCCGTGCGCATCAAATTCGCGCCGCTGCCGCCCAGGATGCTCGAACTCCGTGCCTCGAAGAAATGGAACATGGCAAATTACCTGCTTGTCACGGAGGCGATACCGCGCGTCGACAAGCTCTTGACAATACTAGCGGGCGTTGTCCATTAAGACGGTTCGCGCACGGGAGGTATAACCGGGAACCAGCAGGCCCTTCTGGCCATTGATGCCAAGATTAGCGCCGAGACGACCAGCCGATTGTTTTCCATGCTCTGGGGGCTGCTTTTCATCGGGACGGCCCTTGGCGGGTTTATCGCATTCCTGACGGCGCGTTCCATTGCCAACCCAATCGTTCGAATGACCGGGGCCATGATGCGTTTGGCCGATGGTGAATTCGACATGAAAATTCCCGAGCAGGACCGCGGTGACGAGATCGGCGCCATGGCCGTGGCCGTTCAGGTCTTCAAAGAGAACGCCTTGGCGCGGAAACGGTTCGAGGACGCCTTGCAACAAAGCACGGCGCGGCTGCAACTCATGGCCTGGCGCAGCAGGATCTTCGTCGCCGGCCGTTCGTCCGCTGAATAGGCTATCGCTTCAACCCGCATCTGCGCCAGCGAAAACGCATCAAGGATGACCTTGAATTTGCCCCAGTTTTCGATGTTTTTCGGATTGGTCCAATTCTTTGAAAGGTCGTCCATGGCGGCCCTGTTTTTGGCGATTTCGCTCCAAACCGCGGCGCGTTCCAGCTTGAATTCAGAATTGCCGGTAAGCATCCAACCGCGCAACGAGGCCAGCGATGCATGGATGTTGCTGACCATGTTGGAACTGGCTTGCGCCGTTGGCGCGCGCAGATAGACGATACGGTCGGTGCCGTCCTTGAGGGTGCCCACCTGCCATAACGTCAGGGCGGCGGCGGCGGCAAGCAAAAGGACGATAGCCGCGAAACCAATTACCAAACGATGAACGATGGTAAGGTTTTTCATTGATTGACTTGGGGGTGAGCTAGCCTTTCATCATTCATCGGGCCAAAATATGATCTGAAAATCATTTTTCACGGTTTCCGTGATCTTGCCCGCAAGACCCTTAAGGCCGCCTCTAACGCCACCGTGGACGCCACTTTTGACGCCACTTTTGACGCCATGGTGTAGCCACCCAAATCCTACCATCACTTGAAGGGTTTCCCCGCCAAGGCCATGCGACGCCACGAATATTTCATTCGAATATGTTTTTTTGCGGCCGACGCCGTTGCAACACGCAACCCTTTCGCCGTATCGGGTATCCGCTTTGGCGAAGAATTGGTTCTTTGTAGAACATGGTTCGAGCTAAATGGTCCCCCTATTTCCCCCCCCCTATATTGGCCAACGGACAACCAAGCGCAGTTTGTTCGGATATGCAACCATTGTCCACACTTTCCCGCCACGACCACGCCTTGATTGGCTGGACCCGAGAGCCTTATCGGCGCCGGGCCAGCTTGCCGTCACCCGTCGGAGCGGACCTTGACATAGCTGCCCGGCGCGTCTTCCAGCACGGGCGCGGCCTTGCTGCCCGGCGTCCGCGCCTTGACCTTCGCGCCCGATTGCTTGGCGATCCATGCCCCCCATTGGGGCCACCAGGAACCTTCGGACTGGGTGGCGCCGGCGAACCACTCATCGGGATCGGCGGGGTTTTCGGGGTTGGACCAATAGCCGTATTTGTTGGCCGCGGGCGGGTTGACGATGCCGGCGATGTGGCCCGATCCGGCCAGGGTAAAGGTGGTCTCGCCGCTGTAGAGCTGGGTTGCCGCATAGGTGCCCTTCCAGGGCGCGATATGGTCTTCCTTGGTGGAGATGATATGCACGGGAATATCTATGGTGGTCAGGTCGATGGGGGTGCCGCGCATCTCGATGCCGCCCGGTTGGGACAGCAGATTTTTCTGATACATGTTGCGCAGATAGAAACTGTGCATTTTTCCGGGCATGCGGGTCGAATCTGAATTCCAGTACAACAGATCGAAAGGGAAGGGGTCCTTGCCCATGAGATAGTTGTTGATGACGAAGGACCAGATCAGATCGTTGCTGCGCAGCAGATTGAAGGTGGAGGCCATGGAGGCGCCGTCCAAGATGCCGCCCTGTTCCTCCATTTTTTGTTCCAACTGGGCCAGTTGCTCGTCGTCAATGAATATCTTGAGCTCGCCCGAAACCTTGAAATCCACCAACGTCGTAAAGAATGTGGCCGATTTGATCCGCTGGTCGCCGTTCGCGGCCATGTGGGCCAAGGTTGCCCCGGTCAAGGTGCCGCCAAGGCAATAGCCGATGATATTGACGGTGTCCTGGCCGCAGGCGGCCTTGACGCCGTCCAGGGCCGCATAAATCCCTTCGACCATGTAATCGTCGAAGGTTTTTTCGGCCAGCTTCCGGTCCGGATTGACCCAGGAAATGACGAATACGGTCAGGCCCTGCTCCACGGCCCATTTGATGAAGGAGTTTTTCGGTTTCAGATCCAGGATGTAGAACTTGTTGATCCACGGCGGCACGATCAGCAGGGGCCGTTTATAGACTTGCGGCGTGCTGGGGTCATATTGAATCAACTGGATCAGCTCGCTTTGCCAGATCACCTTGCCGGGGCTGACGGCAATATTCTCTCCGACCGAAAAAGCATCGGGATCGGTCATTTTGATGGCCAGCTTGCCCTTGCCCCGCTCCAGGTCGTCCAGCATGTTTTGCAGGCCGCGCACCAGATTTTCGCCCTTGCTTTCGACGGTTTCGCGCAGCACTTCCGGGTTGGTGGCGATAAAATTGGTCGGCGCCATGGCATCGGTGAACTGGCGCGCGTAGAAATCCACCTTTTGCGCCGTTGCCTCGTCCAGGCCATCCACGCCGCGCACGCTGTTGTGCACCCAGCGCGAGGTCAACAGATAGGATTGTTTGATGAAATCGAAGATCTGATTGCTTTCCCAATCTTCTCCGCGAAAACGCTTGTCGCCCTTTTCGGGCGCGATCAGGGGTTCGGCGCCCTGGCCCAGCATGCCCCTGGCGGCGTTTTGCCAGAGCTGCATATAGTCCTGCCACAAGGCCATTTGCGACTCGGCCATCTTCGCCGGGTCCGCCATCATTTTGGCCGTCAGTTCCATGAAGGCGGAACCGATATTCATGGGGTCGGCGTCGAATTGGCCGCCATCCTTGGCCTGTCGTTGCAGAAAATCATGAACCAGGCGCTGGCTTTGCTCCGCCACCTTGATCATGTTCTCGGAGAATTCCGCCGCGCCTTGCTCGGCGGAGCCGGTTTCACTGTTTCCTGAATTTTCGTCCATGGTCTGTCCCGATCTCTGAAAACGCGATGTCCACGGTTTGACGAATGTCCGCTTGGCCGTAAGATGCCCAAGTGATTCGTTTAACATGGCAACGATTGTCCGAAAGCGACCCGAAGTCTATAACAATGGCCGATTATGCGCCAATCGGACTTCAATTGATGATTGGACGGGGCCGCGGCAAATATGCCGCCCTAAACCGCATCATTGCAAACTACGAGGAGCATGGCCGGGATGATGGAAATGAGAGCAAGAAAGCATATGCGCGGCGCGGCGCGCATGGTGCCGAAGCTGACGGCCCTGGCCCTGGTTCTTGCCGTCGCCGGCTGTTCCCGGATGCCCAGTTTGTCGGATTTACCCGATGTGCCCGATTTGCCGGATTGGGCCAATCCCGTTAGTTGGGTTGACGGCCTGTTCGACGGCGGTGACGATGTGGAGACGTTGCCGAAGGCGCCGACGGTCGCGCGGGGCACCCCCGACAGCGGCCAACCCTACCCAAAATTGAGCTCCGCGCCGGCGCCAAAACCGGCTTCGTCCAGTGAAAGCCGGCGGGAGTTGGCCCGTAGTCTGGTCGCCGACCGGGAAAATGCCCGTTACACGGAGCAAAATCTTCGCGCCGGCGATCAGCGCGTGGCGGCGGCGCCTCCACCCTTGAAGACGGCCCCCGTTGGGCAGGCGAAACCGTCCGTGCCAATGGCGGCGAAACAATCGGCGGCGGTTCCCGCGGCCCGGGGCACGGCGCCGCTGCCCGCTCCGCCTTCCTTGCCGCCGGCCCCGGCGCGCATGGCGGGTACGCAGGATTCCTCCCGTTTGACAAATGTGTCCTCCATTGTGCAACGCCGGGGCGGTCTGCCGCCGCCCCCGGCGCCGATAACCGAGGTTTCGCGCGGCGCGATCCCGCAAATTGTGCAACGACCGGGGCAAACCTTGGGCGAAAAACAAGTGGCGGGACTGGCGGCGCTGCCGAAGCCGCCGGCCATCATGCCGTCCGCCCCGCCCATGGCCGCGGCCGCCGCCCCGTCCGGAACCGCGCCATTGATACTAATCCCGCCCACGACGCCAATGCCGGCGGCGATGCCGCCGTCCGTGCGGGTCAATTTGCCGCTGGGTCCGGGGCAATCAATCCTGGCGCAAACCTTTGCTGCCTCATTGGCGGCGCAGAACAGCCCCGTGCTCCAGCAGCCGGGCAATATCTTCAATGCGCCAAATGCCGCGCCCATATCCGGGCAATGGCCGACCGTGGTGCCCCCCAGCGTGCGGCAGGCCTTCAACGCTTCCCTCGATGGTCCTGCTCAAGGCGTGCGGGCGGCTTCCGCCGGGCGGTTTTCCCAGGCTTCCCGGATGCCGCTGATCGCGTCGCCGCAGATGAGCAATGCGGCCCTGCGGCGCCTGCCAGGGGCGCCGGTGCTGATCCGTTTTCGCCATGGTTCCACCCGTTTGAGTGGCCGCGAAAAACAGCGTTTGGCCCAGATCGCCAGCACGGCCAAGGGCGGGGGCGGAACGATTTATGTCGTCGGCCATGCCAGCCAGCGCACCGGCGATATGAACTACGCCAGACATAAAATGGTGAATTTCGGCGTCTCCCTGGACCGGGCAAACAGGGTTGCCGGGGAATTGCGCCGCCGGGGCGTGGCGGCGGAAATGATCGTGGTGCAGGCCAAGGGTGATACACAGCCATTGTATTTTGAATTCATGCCCGATGGCGAGGCCAAGAACCGGCGGGTCGAAATTTTTATCAGGTAGGGTACGGGCCGGCGCGTGGTGGTATTAAGGCTCGATCCGGCCTGCCAATTCGGGCATAAAGCTTGCCCCTGGAATGATCCGGCGACCGCTCCGGCAACCGCCCGAAATTGATGATGACGGCCATGCCTTTTGAATTTCACCGCATCAAACGACTGCCTCCCTATGTCTTTGCCGAAGTGAACGCCATGAAGGCCGCCGCGCGCGCCAGGGGCGAGGACATTATCGATTTTGGCATGGGCAATCCCGATACGCCGCCCGCGGCCCATATTATTGACAAATTGGTGGAAACCGCCCGCGACCCCAAAACCCACCGCTATTCCACCTCGCGGGGTATTCCTGGCCTGCGGCTGGCCAACGCGAACTACTATCAGCGCCGCTTTGGCGTCGATATTGATCCCGACGGCGAGACCATCGTAACCCTTGGCTCCAAGGAGGGGCTGGCCAATCTGGCCCAGGCCATCACCACGCCGGGCGATGTCATTCTGGCGCCGAACCCAAGTTATCCGATCCATCCCTACGGTTTCATTATTGCCGGCGCGGTGATCCGCCATGTCCCGGTCGGCCCGACCCAGGATTTTTTCGCCAACCTGGAAACGGCCGTGCGCCATTGCGTGCCGCCGCCCACCGCGCTGGTCTTGAACTATCCCGCCAATCCGACGGCGGAAGTGGTCGATCTGGCGTTTTACGAGCGCATGGTGGATTTCGCGCGCCAGAATAATCTGTTCCTGCTGTCGGACCTGGCCTACGCCGAGATCTACTTTGACGGCAAGCCGCCGCCGTCGATCCTGCAGGTGCCCGGCGCCAGGGAGCTTGCCGTCGAATTTACCTCGCTGTCGAAAACCTATTCCATGCCGGGCTGGCGCGTTGGCTTCGCCACCGGCAACCGGCGGCTGATCGCCGCCCTGACCCGGATCAAATCCTATCTGGATTATGGCGCCTTCACGCCGATCCAGGTTGCCGCCTGTGCCGCCCTAAACGGTCCGCAAGATGTTATCGAAGATGTGCGCCGGCTGTACCGCAACCGCCGCGATGTGCTGATCCAAGGCTTGGGCGCCGCCGGTTGGCGGGTTCCCTCGCCCCAGGCGACCATGTTCGCCTGGGCTCCGTTGCCCGAGGGGTTCGCACATTTGGGTTCCTTGGCGTTTTCGAAATTGTTGCTGGACAAGGCCAGGGTGGCGGTCTCGCCCGGCATCGGTTTTGGTGAATATGGCGACGGCTTCGTGCGCATCGCCCTGGTGGAGAATGAACACCGTACCCGCCAGGCTATTCGGAATATCAGACGGTTTTTGCAGGATTACAAAGACATGGATTTCGCGGACATCCAGGCGGCGGCGCAATGAGCGGCCCGCCCTTGCGCCTTGGCGTAGCTGGCTTAGGCACGGTCGGCGGCGGTGTCGTCCGCCTGGTCAACCAGCAGGCCGGCTTGCTGGCCGCCCGTTGCGGCCGTCCGGTTCAGATCAGCGCCGTTTCCGCCCGCAACCGGAGCCGGGACCGCGGCCTGGATTTGGCCCCCTATGCCTGGTACGACGACCCCGTTGCCCTGGCGGATAGCGATGACATCGATGTCTTCGTGGAATTGATCGGCGGCGAGGACGGCCCGGCCAAACGGGCGGTGGAAGCCGCCATTGCCGCCCGAAAGGACGTGGTCACCGCCAACAAGGCCTTGATCGCCCACCATGGCACGGCCCTGGCGGTGGCGGCGGAAAGCCGTGGCGTGGCGCTGAATTTCGAGGCGGCGGTGGCGGGTGGTATTCCCATCGTCAAGGCCATGCGCGAGGGTCTGGCCGGCAACACCTTCTCCCGCGTCTACGGCATCCTGAACGGCACCTGCAACTATATCCTTTCCGCCATGCGGGACGGCGGCAGGGATTTCGCCGATGTCCTGGATGAAGCCCAGGCCCTGGGCTATGCCGAGGCCGATCCGGCTTTTGACGTGGACGGCGTGGATGCGGCCCATAAGCTGGCGATCCTGACCAGTCTGGCCTTCGGTTGTCCGGTAAATCTGGGAGCGGTGCATATTGAAGGCATCCGAAATGTTTCCGCCATCGATATCGAGTTCGCCACCGAACTTGGTTACCGCATCAAACTGCTGGCCATCGCGCGGCTGACCGATCATGGCGTGGAACAGCGGGTGCATCCCTGCATGGTGGCCGAGGGCACGGCCATCGCCCATGTCGGCGGGGTCTTCAATGCCGTGGTGGCGGAAGGTGATTTTGTTGACCGGGTTGTCTTCGAGGGCCGCGGCGCGGGCGAGGGACCGACGGCCTCCGCCGTCATCGGCGATGTCATGGACATCGCCCGCGGCATTCGATTGCCGGCGTTCTCGATCGCCGCCAAGGAGCTGAAAGCCATCGAAGCCGCACCCATGGACCGGCACATCGGGCCTTACTACGTACGGCTTTCCGTGTTGGACCAACCCGGCGTGATTGCCGATATATCGGCCATTCTGCGCGATCTTCATATTTCCATCGGTTCCATGTTGCAGCGGGGCCGGGATCCGGGGGAACCGGTGCCGGTGGTGCTGATTACCCATGAAAGCGAGGAAGCCGCCCTGGCCAAGGCGATGACGCTGATCGGCGATTTGGACTCGGTGGTGGAGGAGCCGAAAATCATCCGTATAGAGTCGCTGTAATTTCGCTACAATAATATGTACATGGAATCACTAGGGGCGCGTCATGGCCGATAGCATCATACTGGATCGAAATCTCACGATAGAAGCGGTGCGCGTGACGGAAGCCGCCGCCATAGCCGCCGCCGAAACCATGGGCCGGGGCAATGAAATCGTCGCGGACCAGGCCGCCGTGGACGCCATGCGCACCGCCCTCAACCGCCTTCAAATAGCGGGCACCGTGGTCATTGGCGAGGGGGAGCGGGACGAAGCGCCCATGCTGTTCATTGGCGAGGAGGTCGGCACCGGCGAGGGGCCAAAGATCGATATCGCCCTGGATCCGCTGGAAGGCACCACCATTACCGCCAAGGGCATGCCCAATGGTCTGGCCGTCCTCGCGTTCTCGGAAGCGGGCGGGCTGTTGAACGCGCCGGATGTCTATATGGACAAGATCGCCGCCGGCCCCCAGGTTCCGGTCGGCGCCATTGATCTGGATAATTCGGTCGAGGAAAATATCAAGAACGTGGCGGCGGCCATAGGCAAGGATACCAAGGACGTCGTGGCCTGTATCCTGGACCGTCCGCGCCATGGTGAACTGATCAACTCTGTCCGCGAGGCCGGCGCCCGCATCGTGCTGATTGGCGACGGCGATGTGGCCGGCGTCATGGCCACCGCCATGCCGGAGACCGGGATCGATATCTATATGGGCACGGGCGGCGCGCCCGAGGGCGTTTTGGCGGCCGCCGCCCTGCGCTGTATCGGCGGCACTATTCAGGGCCGTCTGCTGTTCCGCAATGATGACGAGCGGGGCCGCGCCGCCAAGGTTGGCGTCGAGGATCTGAACCGCAAATACGAGATTACCGACTTGGCCGCGGGCGACGTGATTTTCGCCGCTACCGGGGTGACGGACGGCAACATGCTGCAAGGGGTGCGCCGCACCGCCACCACGCTATCGACCGAATCCGTTGCCATGCGGGCCCGGACCGGCACCGTGCGCTGGATCCGCATGCAACATCCCATCGGCAATTAGATCATGAACCAACCGGCGGTTTCCTTACCGATGGACGGCGGTGAGGGTGGGGACGCGGCTGTCCTGGAGGTCATGCGGTCGTTGTCCGAACGGACGTGGCGGCAACGTCCCGCCGAAGATCGGGTGGCGTTGGCCCTATCCCAGCGTCTTGGCGTGCCGGACATCGTGGGCCGGGTTCTGGCGGGCCGAGGCGTCGGCATTGACGAGGGCGAGGGTTTCCTCAATCCGACCTTGAAATCCGCGCTGCCCGATCCCTCCCGCCTGCGCGATATGGACAAGGCCGCCGACCGTCTGGCCGATGCGGTCAGCGGTGGCGAGCGGGTCGCGGTGTTCGGCGATTACGATGTGGACGGCGCGACATCAGCGGCTCTTCTGCGTCGATATTTCGCCGCCATCGGTGTTGACCTGACGGTCTATATTCCGGATCGGCAAAAGGAAGGCTATGGCCCCAACGCGCCCGCCTTGCTGGCGCTGCGGGAACAGGGCATCGCCGTGGTGGTGACGGTGGATTGCGGCATTGCCGCGTTCGAGCCGTTACAACGGGCGGCCGATGCGGGCCTGGATGTGATCGTCGTCGATCATCATCAGGCCGAACCGCGTCTGCCCACCGCCTGCGCCGTGGTCAACCCCAACCGCCTGGACGATGACAGCGGCCTGGGCCAATTGGCGGCGGTCGGCGTCAGTTTCCTGTTGGTCGTGGCCCTGAACCGCGCCCTGCGCCAACGCGGATGGTTTACGGACCCCGGCCGGCGGCGGGAACCCAACCTGTTGCAATGGCTGGATCTTGTCGCCTTGGGTACGGTCTGTGACGTGGTACCCCTGACCGGGTTGAACCGGGTGCTGGTGGCACAGGGTTTGAAGGTCGCGGCCGCGCGGAGCAATCCGGGCCTGGCCGCCTTGAGCGATCTGGCCAATATGGATCAACGTCCGGGCACCTATCATCTGGGCTTTGTCTTCGGCCCACGCCTGAATGCCGGCGGGCGCGTTGGCAATTCCCATTTGGGGGCGAAGCTGCTATCGACGGATGATATGGACGAGGCCCGCGCCATCGCCGCCAAGCTGGATGAATTCAATATGCAGCGGCGGGAGATTGAAGCGGCGATCCAGACCCAGGCGATGGACAGGGTGGAAGCCGATGGCGGCGGCGGGAAGCCACTGCTGTTTTTGTCTGATCGCCGTTGGCATCAGGGGGTTATCGGCATTGTCGCCTCCCGCCTGAAGGACCGCTTTCGACGGCCGACGATCGTCATCGCGATCGAGGGCGACGTGGGCAGGGGGTCCGGACGATCAGTGCCCGGCGTTGATCTGGGCGCCGCCGTGACGGCCGCCAAACAGGCCGGCCTGTTGCTGGCGGGTGGCGGTCACGCCATGGCCGCCGGGCTGACGGTGGCGGTGGATAAATTGGCCGAACTGGAAGTTTTCCTGACGGCGCGCGTCGCCCCGGCCATGGCGGGACAGCCCCAGCGTCACGAAATCAGCCTGGATGGAGTCTTGACCGTCTCGGGCGCCAGCCGGGATTTGTTCGATACCCTGGAAGGTGCGGGTCCCTATGGCGCCGGCCACCCCGAGCCGCGCTTTGCCATCGCCAACGCCGAAGTGGTCAAGGCCGATCTGGTCGGCCAGAATCATGTGCGCCTGGTCATGGCCGGTCCCCGCGGCGGACGTTTGAAGGGCATTGCCTTCGGCGTCGCGGACAGCCCCCTGGGCCAGGCCCTGCTGTCGGCCCGCGGCCGCGCCCTGTACGTGGCCGGGCATTTGCGGGCCGACGACTGGCAGGGCCGGCGCGGGGTGCAGCTGTTTATCGAGGATGCCGCCTGGCCCGAAAATCTAGAACGCCAACCGGGATAATTTTCCCGCTCACGCTCGCTTTTCACGCTTGCTTTTCGCGGCTGTTTTGGCTACTTCCTCCCTCATCGTCACCCCGTAGTCTAAAGGTTAGGATGTCGGTCTTTCACACCGAAGATGCTGGGTTCAAGTCCCGCCGGGGTGGCCAATAATTTCAAAGTCTTAGGTAGCATAATTCACATTTTACAACTGGGAATTCCAACACTTGTTCCA
>JAYGEB010000449.1:0-2583 GCA_046582595.1 Alphaproteobacteria bacterium
TGTTTTCCTGGCGAACCAACGACTCTAGCCCTACCACCTTCCAGGCGTACCTTGACGGCAACCTGGTGGAATCCATCTTCTCCGCCAGTACCGACGGAACCGTGCCCTTGGTTTCAGGCAAATTTTATGGTTTTGAAGATATCTTGTTCAATGAAATTCGTTTGGCGGTATCGACCTTTAATAGGTACACTCTCGATAATCTTCAATTCAACGTTGTCCCCGAACCCACCACTCTGACCCTATTCGGTCTCGCGCTGCTGGGCCTTGGTGCGGCGCGGCGGCGGAAGAAACGCGCAGCCTGATGTCCAAACCGACGGCTGTTTGAAGCGGCGGTCTTCGGGCCGCCGTTTTCTTTGGCGCGAGAAAACCCGGCCACCATCGGGCAGCGGGGCAAGTTCGTTCGCCGGCGAACGGTTTCAGTTCACGCCACGGCTTTATGAATCGCCGTCACTTTGTTGTGCGGGTCGAATTATTGGGGTCGCGTCTTTGTTCTTGCGTGGTCGGTTTTCGTGCGAACCCAGATCGGCGACGCTATCCTTTCCTTCCTGCGGAAAAGAGCTTACCTCGCAGCCACAATTTCTAAAGCAGCGCCAGCATGGCCGGCATTTGCGTGGCGCCGTGGATGGTTCCGATGGTGATCGAGATCAGGCCGATGCCCAGTTGCAGGCTGCGGTTGAGGCCGGTCATCAGGCGGCCGGAGAGGATCAGGGGCAGGGCGATCACGGAAGACAGCAGGACCATGCCGGCGATGGAGCCGAGGCCGAACAGCAGGACGAAGCCGGCGCCCTGCAGCCATTGACCGGGCGCCGCCAGGGCGATCAGGGCGGCGGAGCCCGCCAGGCCGTGCATGACGCCGACCAGCAGGCTGCGCCGGAGGCCATGCCCGCCCTGGCCGTGCCCATGCGCATGATCGTGGCGGTTTTCGTCGTGGGTCCGGCTCTCGCCGGCGCGGCCGTGGGCGTGGCCGTGGGCGTGGAAATGCACCTCGCCGCCGGCGTGGCGGTGGAGATGAAAATGCAGGCGTTCCCGCAGCACCCGCCACACCACCATGAGGCCCAGGGCGATCAACATGACGGCCACCGCCAGTTCCAGGCCAAGGCGCAGGCCAGCGGGGATATCGCCCCGCGCCATGACCACGAGGGCGGCGAATGCGCCCAGCGAGAGGGCGTGGCCCATGCCCCAAAACAGGCCGTGGCCCACCGCCTGGCGCCAACGCTTCCCGCCCGCCGCCAGCGCGGCCACGGCGGCCACATGATCGGCTTCCATGGCGTGTTGCAGGCCCAACAAAAAGCCGAGGCCGAGGACGGTGAACATGAATATTTCCAAGACTGCGTAATTTGACCTAAAGCCCAGGTTTAACGGTGCCGGCGATGCTTTGCCAGCGGCAAATGGAGCTTTTGGGGACGGCGCCGGGAATAGGCAATTGCCGCTCCGCCGCAATGCGTGATAGGTTGGTCCAAGCCGTGGCGCGGAAGCCGGTGATGTCCCCTGGGGAAACCCTGGAGCTAAAATCCGGCGCTGCCCCCGCAACTGTAAATGGCGAGGAAACGGGATCATGCCACTGGTGGCGTAGCCACCGGGAAGGCCCCGGGCCCATTGACCCTAAGCCAGAAGACGCGCGCGGCACGTTGCAACTGATCCTCGGAGGGAGGACGCCTGGTTATGGGGACAAGTGAAATTCAGAACGGCCGGGAGCGGGGCGAGGTGAGCTTGATCCTGGGCGGCGCCCGTTCGGGGAAAAGCCGCCTGGGCGAGGCCATCGCGGCACCGGGCGGCGGCGGCGCGGTCTATATCGCCACCTACGCCGCAAGGGCCGAGGTTCACGACCAAGAGATGCGCCGCCGCGTTGCCGCCCACCGGGCCCGCCGCGGCGCCAATTGGCGCACGGAAGAGGTGCCCCGCGATCTGCCACAAGCCTTGGCCAAACTGCTGCCGCGGGCGGAACCGATCCTGGTGGATTGTCTGACCCTGTGGCTGACCAACATCATGCTCGCCGACGGCGACGTTGACGGTGAAATAGAGACCCTGGCCGCGACGCTGTCCCAGGCGCGTGCCGCCTTGGTGTTCGTGGCCAACGAAACCGGCTTGGGCATCGTGCCCGACAACGCCCTGGCCCGGCGTTTCCGCGACCTATCGGGCCTGATGAACCAACAAATCGCAGCCGCCGCGGACAACGTTCTGTTCGTGGCCGCCGGCCTGCCTCTGGTCATGAAGGGCCGCAATCCGGCCGCGCAAACCTGTTAGGACCCAACAAGATATGAACAATCTGCACCGCGTACCCGCCACCGTCATTACCGGTTTTCTCGGCGCCGGCAAAACCTCCATGATCAGGCATTTGCTGCAAACCGCGAACGGCAAACGCCTGGCCCTGATTATCAACGAATTCTGCGATATCGGCGTGGATGGCGAGATTCTCAAGGCTTGCGGCGCGGAAAACTGCGACGAGGGCGATATCATCGAACTGGCCAACGGTTGTATCTGCTGCACCGTGGCGGATGATTTCATCCCCACCATGGAGGCCTTGCTGGACCGCCCCGGCGGCATCGATCACATTATCATCGAGACCTCCGGCCTGGCCCTGCC
>JAYGEB010000359.1:0-4077 GCA_046582595.1 Alphaproteobacteria bacterium
CTGGTGGCAGGGAGAGGTTGCAAATGACGGCGCGGAAAGGTACCAACGCGCCATCAGGCTGTTCGGCCTGCTGACCGCCCTGGGCAGGAATGTTCCGGAGCGGCTTTGGTTGCCGTTGTTCGCGGCGCCGGGGGGGCATGCCGGACCATCTTCGCAGCCATCGCCACCACCGTTGTTGCTGGGCCTGGACCGGGCCGCGGCGGCGGGACGAAGGGGGGAGACGGTATTGTTGTCTCTACTGCTGCTTGGCGGCAAGGGGCCGGCGGCGGGAGATATTGTCACTCTGGGGCGAATAGTTACCGCCCTGCGCCGGGTCGGTCTGCCGGACGATGCCGCCGCCGTGGCGCTGGAAGGTTTGTTGGGCGCGGATTTTTAGTTTTTTTGAAACCGATGTGAGTGTTGCGTTGTCTCAATCATTACAATATGTCGATAATTTCCTGGAGATGCTGGCGGTCGAGCGGGGCGCGGCCCAGAACACGCTGGAATCCTATGGCCGCGACCTGCGCCATTTCTCCGAATTCAACGGTTCCGCCATTGCCGGCGCCAAGGCGGATGACATTCGCAGTTATCTGGCATATTTGGAACGCGAAGGCATGGCGCCGTCGACGGCGGCGCGGCGGCTTTCGGCCCTGCGGCAGTTCTACCGTTTCCTTCATGCCGAGGGCATGCGCAGCGATAATCCCTCAACCGCCATTGACAGTCCGCGCCGGGTCAGGCCGCTGCCGAAAGTCCTGACGGAAGTCGAGGTCGAGCATCTGTTGACGGCGGCCAGAACCTATAAGGGGGCCGAGGGCGTTCGTCTGGTCGCCATGATGGAGTTGTTGTACGCCACCGGGCTGCGCGTCTCGGAATTGTTGATGCTGCCCTATCCGGCGGTGCAATCGGACCGGGCCTTTATCGTGGTCAAGGGCAAGGGCGGCCGGGAACGCATGGTGCCTTTGAGCGAACCCGCCCTCGAGGCCTTGGAAAAATATGACGCCGTGCGCGCGCGCTTCGTGCGCCGTCCGGCGGATGCCGGCTGGCTGTTCCCCTCCCGCTCCAAGGGCGGGCATTTGACCCGGCAGCGGTTTTCGCAACTGGTCAAGGAATTGGCCCGGGCGGCGAAGATCGATGCATCGAAGGTCTCGCCCCATTCCCTGCGTCACGCCTTCGCCTCGCATCTCTTGGCCAATGGCGCCGATCTGCGGTCGGTGCAGCAGATGCTGGGCCATGCGGATATTTCCACCACCCAGATTTACACTCATATCCTGCAAGAGCGCCTGACCGAACTGGTCAAGACGGCGCATCCTCTGGCTGACTGAACCGACCGGCCGAACCGACGGACCAACTTGGCGCACGGACTGGCAAATCGAACAGCATGATCAGCTTCCTGGATTTCGAGAAACCGATCGCCGAGCTGGAGGCGCGCATTCACGATCTCCGCCAGCTTGACGGCGAGGGGGAGGGCGGCGCGGATATCGCGGACGAGGTGAGCCTGCTGCAAAGCAAGGCGGAGGAATTGCTGCGCGAAACCTATGGCAAGCTGACGCCATGGCAAAAGGTGCAGGTGGCGCGTCATCCCGACCGGCCGCAATTTTATGATTACATTGACGGTCTGATCGCGGATTTCACGCCCCTTGCCGGCGACCGCGCCTATGCCGACGACAAGGCCATAACGGGCGGCATTGGCCGCTTTCGCGGCCGCTCGGTGATGGTTATCGGCCATGAAAAGGGCCGTGACATGCAAAGCCGGGTGCGCCATAATTTTGGCATGGCCCGGCCCGAGGGCTACCGCAAGGCGGCCCGTCTGATGCGGCTCGCCGATCGCTTCGATCTGCCCATTATCACGCTGGTGGATACCCAAGGCGCCTATCCCGGCGTCGGCGCGGAGGAACGCGGCCAGGCGGAGGCGATCGCGCGCTCGACCGAAACCTGCCTTGATATCCGCGTGCCCCTGATCGCCTGTCTGGTGGGCGAGGGCGGCTCGGGCGGCGCCGTGGCCCTGGCCACGGGCAATACGGTGATCATGTTGGAACACGCCGTCTATGCGGTGATTTCGCCCGAGGGCTGCGCCTCGATCCTCTGGCGCTCCGCCGAACGGGCCCAGGATGCCGCCAACGCCATGAAAATCACGGCCCAGGACCTGACCGAATTAAAGGTGGTCGATCATGTGGTCGAGGAATCGGTCGGCGGCGCCCACCGCAACCCCGCTTCCACCATCGCCGCCCTGGGTGACGCCATCGCCAAGGCGCTGGCCGAATTCGACGGCAAGAACGGCGGCTTCGCCCGCCAGCACCGCCGCGAAAAATTCCTCGCCATTGGGCAGTTGGATGTCGTTTAGAGCGTTTCCAGTTTAACTGGAATTGCCGGGCCGCCCGGCTATTCGATGAATTTCGAAAACGCCCTAAAACTTCACCGGGACGTTACGGGCGCCGCGCACCTGGCCGGCGGCCCAGGTGACCGCGCCGGGATCGCGCAATTCGAATTCGGGGATGCGTTCGAACCAGGTTTGCAGGGCGACTTCCATCTCCATGCGGGCGAGGTTGGAGCCGGCGCAGCGGTGAACGCCGATGCCAAAGGCCACGTGGCGGTTTTTGGCCCGGTCCAGGACGGCTTCGTCCGGGCATTCGAACACCTCCGGGTCGCGGTTGGCGGCGGGCAGGTTCAGCATCAGGCGGTCGCCGCGCGCGAAAATCGTGCCATTGTGTTCCACGTCTTCCATGGCGATGCGGGCAACGGAGACCGGGGCGTGCAGACGCAACATTTCCTCGATCGCGGTCGGCCACAACCCAGGCTCCCCGGCCATGCGGCGGCGGTCCTCCGCGTGGGTGGCGAAATGCAGCAGGGAGGTGCCGATAGAGCTCCACGTGGTATCTATGCCCGCCGTCAGCAGCAACAGGCACATGTTGATGACCATTTTGTCGGTCAACGGTTCGCCGTCGATGTCCTTCAACAGAAGTTGCGAAATATAGTCATCGCTTGGATTTTCCCGGCGCGCCGCTACCTCGGTGGCGAAGAAATTCATGATCTCCCGGCGGCTGCGGGTCCGTAGTTCAATGTCGGCCACGCCAAGTTCGACAAATCCACGCACCCAGCCGACGAACTGATCGGCCCGGGCGGTGTCGATCCCCAGCATATGGGCGATCACCCGCGGCGTGATCTGTTGGGCGTAGTCCGCCGCGCCGTCGGCCTCGCCCTTGCCGATGAAGCCATCGATCAAATCGTTGCACAGCTTTTGGGTGAAGGGGCGGTGCGCCTCCACGGCCTTCGGCGTGAAGAACGGCAGGATCAGGCGGCGCAGGGGGATTTGTTCCGGCGGGTCGGCGGAGATAGGGGGCAGCATTTCGCTGTTATAATCCGCCAGCAGATCCTTTTCCGGCTTCATCGGCGAGAGCGAGGGTTGCCGGTTTGACAGTTCCGGCACCTTGCGGACCAGGGCTTGCACATCCTCGTATCTGGTGGCCATCCACATGCCGCCAAAACGGTCGGAATGGGCCATGGGGCAACGTTCCCGCAGATCCTTCCAAATGGGGCCGGGGTCTTTTGTGTATTCACGATCGAAGATATCGAAGTCGGTGGTCCAGTCCGAGACCGGTGCTTGTTCGTCCACGGTTCGTGCTCCCATTACTCGCGATGGTTTGAAGGATATAAATTAAGTCATTTTGTGTCAATGGGAAATGACTATTGCCATATGGAAATGACGGGCTTATCCTTGAGGTATGGACATGGCAACGAGGGAACTCCGCAAACCCGTGGTGGCGGTGCGGCGCGCGGTCGCGATCATGCGCTATTTGGGCAGCGCGCGGCGGCCGGCCGGCGTTAACGAGGTGGCCCGCGCCGTCGGCATCGTGCCCAGCACCTGCCTGCATATTCTCAAAACCCTGGACCATGACGGCATGGTCAGCGAAGACAGGGAGGCGAAGAAGTATCAACTGGGCCCAACCCTGCTGCGTTTCGCCCATGACATGGTCGGTTCGAACGATTTCGTCCGCAATGCCCAGACCGTACTGGACCGCATCGCCCGGGCGCGCCAGGTCACCACGGTCGCCGTGTGGCGCGAGGGGCCGGATCGCTTCATCGTGGTCGCCAAGGCGCCCG
>JAYGEB010000472.1:0-4780 GCA_046582595.1 Alphaproteobacteria bacterium
TCGACAGGCTGGAGGATGTGTAACGCTCGTTCGGTCCCGCATCCGTATCCCCCGCCAACATGACGACCTGGGTCAATGACAGATCCAATTCCTCGGCCGCGATTTGCGACAGCGCGGTGACCACGCCCTGGCCAATCTCCACCTTGCCGGTGGCGACCCGCACGGTCTGGTCCACCTGAAATTTCAGCCATGTATCAAAACGCGGATTGATGCTCAGGTTCGCGGGTTTCATGGCCTCGCCTCCCCCCGCATGGCGGCGGCGGCGCGGCCAATGGCCCGGATAATGCGTTCATGGGCGCCGCAACGGCACAAATGGCCGTCCAGGGCCGACATGATATCAGCCCGGCCGGGATCGGGGTCGCGCTCCAACAATGCCTTGGCGCTGATCAGGATGCCGGAGAGGCAATAGCCGCATTGCCCGGCCTGTTCCGCCAAGAATGCCTGCTGCAAGGGATGTGGCGCCGCCACCGTGCCCAAGCCCTCGACCGTCCGCACATCCCGCCCGGCAACGGAATCCATGGCCCGCGTACAGGCGTGGACGGGTTCGCCATCGATCAGCACCATGCAACTGCCGCATTGTTCCAGACCGCAGCCATGACGCGTGCCGGTCAGGCCCAGCTTATTGCGCAGAACATGGATCAAGGGCACCGCGGGGGCCGCCTCGACCTCCCTGGCCGTGCCATTGACCGTCAATTTATAGCTCTCGGGCATGTTCCCCTCCCCTCATCTCCGGCCCGATAATGCCAGGATCGCACCCACCATGGCCAGCAGCGCCGAAAACGGTCCAAAACCGGCAAACCCGACCGTGGACAAGATCCAGCCCCCCATGGCCGCCGCCGCCAGCCAGCCGGCGGAGGCGGCGGTGCTGTTCAGGCCCATGACCGTGCCCCGGACTTCCGCCGGGACATTGGCCAGGGACGCCATCAACGAGGGCCGGGAGAGGGCATTGGTGAACATGAAGGCGAAGCCCAGACCGCTCGAGACCCAAACGCCCACCTGCCAGCCAAACAGCAGCAGCGCGACAATGCCGGCCCCGATCAGCGCCGTGGCGAAGGTCAGCATGCGGTTCCTGATGCGGTCGCCAAGCTGCCCGCCGCCAATGGTGCCCAGAATATTGCCGGCCGCGAAGATGGCCAGCGGCAGGGCCAGGGCCTGCAATGACAGGCCATAGGTCTGCAACATGAAGGTGGCGTAGTAGACGGCGGCCAGGCCGAAACAGATGCGTTCGGCGATCACGCAGCCCAGCAGCCGCACCACCGTCCCGGAAAGCGCCCTGCGCAGCAGGTGCGGCCTTGACGCCGTTCCCGCCGTGCCCGCGCCGGCAACCGATGCGGTGACCGAGACCATGGCCAGGGCGGCCACCAGGGACAGCCCGGCAATGCAATAATTAACGCCGCGCCAGCCAATGCTGGCGCCAATCCAGGAAGCCATGGGCACGCCGACCAACAGGGTCATGGACTGTCCGGCCATGACCCAGCCCAGCGCCCGGCCGCGTTGGCGGTCGGTCACGCGGCTGGCGATCTCGGCCATGCTGACGCCGGTGAACAGACCGCTGCAGCCGCCCGCCACCGTCGCCCAGACGGCCACGGCCAGAAAACTCTGCCCCATGGCAACGCCGATCAAGGCACCGGCCAGGGCGACCGGCGCACCGACCAGAAAGGGCAGCCGCCCCAGCCGGTCCGAACCAATCCCGGCGACGAAAGAGGTCAGACCCCAGGCGATGGAGGTCAGGCCGAACAGATTGGCGATGGCGCCCAGACCCACATCCAGGTCCTGGGACATATGGATGAGAAACGGCGCCCGGGTAACGCCGCTGGCGGTAATGGCGAAGGTGGCGAGACAGGTCGCGGCGATCAACAGCCATGGCATGGGGCGCGGCGCCGTCACGTCGGGTCGCGCCGCTTCTGTCGTCGTCATGTTGGATGGGCCTCGAAGGGACGGAACCGGAAATATCGCGCCGGGCAGTCTATACGCGATTGGCCATCACCGCCATGGATGCATGGCTGTCACTTCACGGCCATCGAGAAGAGTATCGCTTTGATCAATGCATCGCCGCTCATGAAAACGGCGGCCCGAAGACCGCCGCTTTGGATAAAATAGGACGAGGATTATTTGGCCGCGCGCCTCCCGCGCCGACGCATCGCGCCCAAACCGGCAAGGCCGAAGCCGAAGATGGCAAGGGTGCCGGGCTCGGGGACCACTGATTCGGATGATGCGGAAGCGAGGGTGAATAGAGCCCAAACCGAACCCTGAGAAAAAACCGAGGTATCCCCTGTCGTGGTCCCCGTGGACAACGTCGTTCCGACACAACAAAAGTCCAAATTGCCTTCCGTGCCATCTCCGTTGAATACCTTTGTGGCAGATACGCTACCCGATCCCAGGCCAGAGGGTACGAATATCGTACAAGTGCTCGCGCTGCCCGCACAGCCTTGAGTTAAGCCCGGATTCGAGTCGTAAATCCCCGTGAATACCTGCCCCAACAGCGCATTGCCCGCCGAAAACGCCGCGTCGCCGTCCCCTATGAATGGCGCGGTTCGGATTCCCGGTGGCATTTGTAAGGGGTTGCATGGCAGGAATAATTCGGCGCAAGAGCCGTCCAGGAACTCAACGTCGTAGGTGCCGCCGCCGAAGCCGCCGAAGCTGTCAACAACGACGCCCGTGGCGCCGAGCAACTGTCCGCCGACAACATCCAAGACCACCGTTGCCTTGGCCGAGGGGACCGCCAAAGAGGCCGCGGCGATACCCATCAATAGGATTAAGGCGAATGATTTGAACCGTTGCATAATTTTGCCTTCCGCATTTTCAATTGATCGAACGAGCCAATTGCTGATCCCGGCCCAGCATTCTTCGTTGACCAGGCAAGAGTTATGCCAAAATTCTCCCTACTAATGATATCAATGACTTATGAATTTATTTTACATAATATCAATCTATAATTGTAAAAAATCCCGACAGTCCAGGCGTTCTGAGACTCCCAGGCAATTCTCCGGCCGCCGTTTGGCGCTATATATTGCTCCGTGAATTCATTAACGGCCGTCGTTGATGCATAATGGCGCCATGTATGATTCCATCGAAGATCCCATCCCCACGTCCGATTTCGGCGGCCAGAAGCCGCAACGGGACATTCCCTTCACCATGCGCCGGCGCATCAACTGGGGTGACAGCGACAGCGCCGAGATCGCCTATACCGGCAGCTTCATAGCCATGGCCATCGACGCCCTGGAAGTCTGGTACGAGGCCGTGCTGGGGCTGAATTTTTATCAACTGAAACAGCAAAACATGGGCAACCCGGCGGTCTCCCTGCATTTCGATTTTCACGCCCCCATAGTGGTCGGCGAGCGCTTGGACATCGCCGTTTTCGTGGAGAAACTCGGCAAATCCTCCATCACCCACCGCTTTGAAATGACCAAGGTTGGCGGCCCCCTGGTCTGCACCGCGTCCTTCACCGCTGCTCTGGTGCGTGATGTGAATACGGACAAGATCAAGGCGAAGCCCTTTCCCGATGACTGGCGAGAGCGGATCGAAGGCTATGCGCGGGAGTGTGAATTGGCCGCCACGGGCGTGAAAAACCGCCGCGAAGTGCTGGATTTCTGGTTCGGCCCGCCCGGATCAGCCGAACGGGGAGAGCCGCGCAAGATCTGGTTCGCCCGCCAGGATGCGGCCGGAACGGAGTTTGATGCGGAAATACGCGCCATCTTCACCCCCACCATCGAGGCGGCGGCGGCCGGGCATCTGGATCATTGGGCCCACGGCCTGGACGGCGCCCTGGCGCTCTGTATCCTGCTGGATCAATTCACCCGCAACGTCTATCGCGGCACCGCGCGGGCCTTCGCCACCGACCACAAGATCCTGGGCATCGCCAAACGGGCCATCGATGCGGGCTGGCACAAGATGTTGGACCCGGTCGCCGGCAGGTTTTTCATGTTGCCGTTCGAGCACGGCGAGGATCTGGCAATCCAGGACCGCGGCGTGGAACTGTTCGCCGCCCTGCGGGGCACCGAGAGCGGCGACAAAAGCTATGACAGCATGTTAAAACACCGCCAGATCATTGCCGATTTCGGCCGCTTCCCCCACCGCAACAAGGCCCTGGGCCGTACCAACTCCCCAGCCGAGGACGTCTACCTGGAAGACCCCAAAGCCGGCTTTTAGAGCATTCTCCTCGGTTACTCTGGCAGCCCAGTCTCCCGTAAGGCGTCCAAGAATATTTTGGGAAGTTTATCCAGATCGGACAGCGTACAATCGGGTCTTCGTTCAAACAGGATTCGTTTCGCGGCTTTCACGCCCGCTGTATCGCCACGCCCGTGCAACGCCGCAATAAGCATGGCATCTACCCAGTAGCGCGGGTTCTGACTGCGCGATGCCCGTCGCGCCCAATCGGCACTTTCCGCGAACCGCCCAAGCGCAAAATAATTTGCCGCCCGTATCGTTTGCCGCCCGGAGAGGCGCGGGTCGCGCGGACTGATACCAAGGTGCGATGATAAAGACTCATATAGACGCATAAAATGCCAGACCCTTTTGAATAAGGCTCCATGAGTCCAAACTCTCGGGCGGTTTTCGTTTCACCCGGCCTATCTCCGCTAGATCAATTTCGGGCGCGATAGCGCCGACAATCGCGGCCGTTACTTCGTCCTGAACTTCGAAAATATCATCCAATGAGCGGTCATATCGTTCGGCCCAAATGTGATTACCGGTTTCGGCGTCGATAAGCTGCGCGACAACGCGTATACGGGTAGCCACTCCGCCGAATGCTGCCCTCTAGCACGTACCGAACTCCCAGATC
>JAYGEB010000395.1:0-2325 GCA_046582595.1 Alphaproteobacteria bacterium
GAGTTGCCGCTTCGTGAGTGGGGGATGTTCCGGCGTTCTCGTAAATCTCGGCATGCAGGATCAAAGGCGAAGTCTTCGTCATGTGGGCGGCAAAAATGAACACGCCGGCGAGCGCACCCGAAACCAGGGCCGTCAATATAATTCGAGCAAACATTGCGGCCTCCTCAATGACACGGAAATGCATTGGCGTGGCGGGTGTCATGCGCGGCATTGTGCATGCTCGTGGGTTGGGCGAACCCCGCTCCCAAGACCAGGAATATCCCAAATATCATGGCCAGGACAGCCGGCAGGAGCGCCGCCGTTTTCGCCACTGTTGGATCATTTTGCGTCGTGGCATTGTCTTCAATCATTTCGATAGTCCTCCGTTTTTGTCTGATAAAAACAACCGATCATCGCCATTGCCAAAGCTCGGACCTAGAATGTCAGCAACGTGCCCATGATGAATTCCGTGGCGCTATTTTCGACGCCAATAGCGTTTAGATTGTCGTCAACGTTCCAATGTGTGATGCCGCCCGTCAGGACAATTCCAGGCCCTAAATCGTAGGCAAGACCGAACTGGTAACCATCGGTCTTGTCCTCACCCAGGCCCGCGCCCTGGCCGGTCTCGCCATGGGCATAGGCGGCGCCGAAACGCCAAGTGCCCGCGCCATAGGTTATTCCGATTGAATAGTCGGTGCGGTCGGTATTGGCCCCCGATGTGGCTTGATCATCTTCGCGATAGTCAGCGCCGAGGGTAAAGCCGCGATAGACAAATTCAACGCCAAGGCCCCACTGGTCCTGATCCTCGGCCACGGCGGCGGCAACTTCCAGATCACCCCTGGCAAGGCCCGCGTACAGAGCCATTTCCACCCCGCCGATCCGGCGTAGATAGTTTGCGCCAACTTCAATGACCTCCGACTGCTGACCGGCGTTGTTGGTTGACTGCCCGCCGGCATAAGTTCCCGTGCATGGGGCGATGGCCTCTTGGTAATTTTCCGGCGTGTAGGACAGGCCCAATTGGAAACCACTCATGCGCGGCGTGAAATAGGTTATTTTTTCTGAATCACCCGATATGTTGCTGATGACGGTCGGGGTGGCGACGCTATTGCCAAGCGTGGAGAACACGTCGTCCGGCGAGGCCAGGCCGATGCCGTCAATCGCGGCCGGTGCACCGTAAAACATGAGATCCGATGCGGGGTCTTCCGATCCAATGATGAACCTGCCGAAAGAGCCATCGACATAAACATAGGTTTCATCAATCTGGTCGGCGCAGGTTTCAGCCTCCAATTGGACATTGATGCCGAAAGTAATGCCGTTGTCCAACGTGGTCTTGCCCGTGAAAATGATCTCGCCCTCTCGCGCTATCCTGTGATCGCGCCGGTTCACGCCTGGTTGGCCGGCCCCATCATCCTGGCTGACATGGACAATAAAGGCGTTGAAATAGCCTCCAACGCCCACTTTGATCTTGTCCGCGCCTTGCGCTCCGCCGCTGGCGATCAATAGCGCACCGCCAACCATAACCGTTGTTCCCAGGAGCTTGCTTTTTGACACGATGAAATATCTCCCCAATTAGTTGCGTTCGAAAGTTGAATGCCGGGCGAACACCGCATGGGAGTTCGTGGCGAGAATGAACACGCACGACGACGGCCTTGCACATGCGGGCGGAAAATATGGAATAGGATTCATATCCGCGGCTCCTCCGGGTTGGTAAACAAGACAAAAACAGTCTTCGTCCCAACGGAGAACCGCTCCGACGGCAGGCCTCGACCACCGGATAGACGATTTGGACGGCAGGTTTCCTGGCTCGCGGATCAACACTTGGCACCCTGCCTTCCCGGATCGCCGAAGCAATCCAGTGGCTGTTTATCGAGCGCCAGCTCACCGCTTACAGTTGCGAGGACAGCCGTGGCATTGGCCCAGCGTTTTCACGAGGACCGCACCACATTCCCTTTTTCCGCAAATGCGGCACCGTCGGTGGAAAAGCTAATGCAACGCATGGCGCGTTGTCAAATCGTAACGGCAAAACATAAATTGGTTGAATGGTGAGTGAGGCCAGCGATATGGCGCATTTCGGATCGTATGGACCCTATTGACGGAGTCTCCTGGCCATCCAAGTAATCTGGTGGAGTGGCCCTTCCCTGGGCGGCCGGTCTTAGTGCGGGGGGCAAGTGGCGCTCCGCGTTCGAATGGCTTATACCAAGGTGCGATGATAAAGACTCATATAGACGCATTACGAAGTCTTTCGGGTAGGAGCGTGTTGCGCCGTGGTACCAGTACCACAAGCGGCGCGCGACACCGCCGAAAGTCTTCGAATGCGCCGAATTCGGTCGTTTCAAGGGCCCCTCG
>JAYGEB010000427.1:0-1601 GCA_046582595.1 Alphaproteobacteria bacterium
TCCCAACTATAAAAATGTCGTCAATCCTCCATATATGCCCGCTCCTTGCGCCGAATAAGCTCGATAATCGGCACGTTGCCGAGAATAACCGGCCCCTTGCCCTCATATTTTCAACGCCGCTTTTCGGGCTCCTTCGGCTTCGCTCCCGGTATCAGGAGATCCAGCAATTGGCCGATAAGCCCTATCGCGTCCACCTGGTCGTCGTGCTTGCCTGCAGGGAGCGTCAAGAGCTCCCGTTTGAACTCCGCCGCCCATGGCGCGTTGATGGGGATGTATAGCCCGTGCAGCGCCATACGGCCGCGTATCGCCTGCGCCCTGATTGCCTTGTCCCCACGGGTCGGGAACGTCTGGCGGACAACATATGCCTGTCTATCCATCATCCGGCGGTTCAGGAACGGCCCGACGCCCGCCTTGATCTGGCCGCTTTCTTCAGCCCAGCCGAGCGGCTTCCATTCCCTCACCAGATCGCAGAATGATTCCACCCATTCGTCGGAGCTCGCCTGCTTCCGCCACAAATCCAGCAGATACATATTCCAGTCCGGGTCCAGCCCGATCACCACATGGACCGTGTAATCGCCGCCGTCCGCCGTCACCGCATAATCCGATGCGCCGTACACCCGCAGCGTTTCACGAGCGGGCGGTTTGTCATAGGGGCGCAGCCAATCCGCGCGGAAGAAGTCACCTTCGTCCGGCGCCGGGCGTTGTTGGTACATCGCGTTCCACCGTCGGCTATCGCGCCGCGCCTCGGTGAACATTTCCGCCGTGAACCACTCCGGCCATAACGGCTCGCCAGCAGCACGGCCCAATTCGTCGTTTTCTTCGGCAATCGCGGGAAGGCTGACAATCTCCCATTGCTCGCCGCCCGCTTTGGCCTCTTCCAGTAGCCAGCCCGCCAGGTCGTCCTCATGCCAACGGGTCATAATCAGGACGATGGCTGCATTTGGCTTCAACCGCGTCCAGAGATCGTCGCGATACCAGTCCCTGGTCTTGTCGCGGATTGTCTGGCTGTCCGCTTCCTCGCGGCCCTTTACCGGATCGTCAATAATGGCAATATCGGCGCGGTTGCCCGTGACAGGGCCACCAACGCCAACGGCAAGATATTCCCCGCCTTCGGTATTTGACCACCGGTTTGCCGCCGCGGATTCACTGGACAAGCCCAATCCAAATATCCGGTGATATCCCGGAGATGAAACAATCCCCCTGGACCGCCTTCCCCATTTGTCGGCCAGCTCTTGGCCGTACGAGCCGGTGATGATGTTGCCCTCGGGGTTGCGCCCCATCCACCACGGGGTAAACCAGACATTCGCATAGGTGCTTTTCGCGGAGCCCGGCGGCATAAACACCATCAGGCGCTTTATATGACCGTCCGCTACCGCCTGGAGCTTCTCGATTAGGAGGTCGTGATGACGGGCGGGCGTGAAATCCGCCAGTTCCTCAATGAATTGACGGTAGCTTTGGAGACTGGCCCCGAACTGGCCATCGGCGACGGCGCCTCGGGCTTTTGGAAGGCGCTGCGCGAAGTCTACGGCCAAACCCGAGAACTGAACCGCCCCGGGATTGCCGGAGGCTGTTTGGTTTGAGTCACGCCACCATAGCGGGCT
>JAYGEB010000479.1:0-3024 GCA_046582595.1 Alphaproteobacteria bacterium
GAGACAGCGGAACATTGGTTCGCCCAGCCATCGCGCGAGCTTCTGGGCCGCTCCATTTCCGAGGTTGTTGGAGACCCGTTGTCCCACTCCGCGCGACATCGGATCGATGCCGTTTTGGCGGGGGAACCCCAATTCTTTGAAGGCGCCCAAACCTATCCCGACGGTCAAACACGCGAGGTAACCGCGAACTATATTCCCCATTTCGATGAAAGTGGTCTGGTTCTTGGCTTCTATGCCTTGGTTGTCGATATCACCGAACGACGTGCTCTGGAGGACCGTCTGAGACAATCCGAGAAGATGAAGGCGGTAGGTCAGCTCACTGGCGGCATTGCGCACGAATTCAACAATTTGTTGCAGGTCGTCACCGGCAACTTCGAATTACTGGAAGAAACTGTTCTGGCCGACCCGGAGAGCAGCCGGCAAATTCAAGCGATTAACAGGGCCGTTGGGCGGGGCTCCGAACTGACCAACCGTCTGTTGTCGTTCGCGCGCCAACAGCCGCTGGCGCCCAAAGCGTTGGAGATCGGTGAGATGCTAGCCGAGATGCAGGGCATGCTCGGGCAGACCCTGGGCGAGACGGTAGAGGTAAAGGTCGAACCGGCGGCCGAGGTCTGGGCGACGGAAGCCGACCCCGGCCAATTGGAGAATGCTCTGTTGAATCTGGCCCTAAATGCCCGCGACGCCATGCCCGGTGGCGGAGTCATCACGCTTTTGGCCGACAATATCCGGCTTGATGGGCAGGCGGCGGCGTCACACGAGGATGTAGTGCCTGGTGATTATGTCGTGCTGAGCGTAGCCGATACCGGCGGCGGCATGACGGAAGAAGTTATCAGCCACGCATTTGAGCCATTCTTTACCACCAAGGATATTGGAGAAGGCACGGGGCTTGGCCTCAGCATGGTCTATGGCTTTGCCCGGCAATCGGGCGGCTTCGCCGAGATCGAGAGCGAGATCGGAGTTGGTACGACCATGCGCTTGTACCTGCCCCGGCTGACCCAAACCAAGGATGAAGAGATGGCCGTCCAGGATAGGCCGTCCGTGGTCGTATCTCCCGGTAGCAGCACCATTCTGCTGGTCGAGGATGACGCCAATGTCCGAGAGTCGCTGGCCGGTCAGCTGACCAAACTGGGCCACCGAGTGATAGAGGCCCATGACGGAGCAGCAGCCTTGGCCGCCCTGGCAGGCGAGCTACAGGTCGATTTGCTGTTCACCGACGTGGTGATGCCCGGTGGCCTGAGCAGTCTTGAGTTGGCGCGCCAAGTGCTATTACTGCGGCCCGAGATCAAGGTCCTCTATACTACCGGCTACAGTGAAGATGTTGTCGCCAAGTCGGGGCACTTGGAAGAGAACGCCATCGTGCTGTACAAACCTTACGAAAAGACCAAACTGTCTGCCACGATTTCACGGATATTGAACTGAAGTCTTGAACCCGCGAAGACGGCTCCCGGGTCATGACCGGACGCTTGAGCGGCGGAGCCATGGCGCATCGTTTGCTCTAAATGCAGTGGGTGTCAACATTGACCGGATAGGCACGCTTTAAGCAATGGCACCCGCCTCGAGAATGGCGTCGCGGTCGTTCGTGGGCGGGTAAATCGCCTGCGTGTTGATGAAGCGTTTCCGCGCCTTGGCCTCCTGTTCAATGCTCACGACGTCGCGGGCCCAGCCGTTGGTGAAGACGGCGCCCCAGGGCCCGAGATCGAGGCAGGTCACATAGCGTTCCTGTTGGTAGGCCCGCGGGGGCAGCCCCAGCAGGGCGGCGGCGGCGTTGTGGCCGGCGTGGCGGCCCATGGGCATGGCATGCTGGCAGGACATCAGGGCCACGTGGCTGGCATCGGTCCTGGCATGGGCGGTATCGCCGGCGGCATGAATATTCGACAGACCCTCGACCGCCAGGTTTTCATCCACCGGCAGGCGGCCGGCCGGATCGGTCGGCAAGCCAAATCCGGCGGCCAGTTGATTGGCCCGCGGCCCCGTCGTGACGATCACCGTCGGCGCGGTGATCCGGGCGCCGTCGTTCAGGAAGACTTGGCCGCCGTCGATCCGCTCGATCGTCGTGCCGAGGCGCAGATCCACTTTTGCCGCTTGCAAGGCCGCCTCGATATGGGGGCGCGGGCCGGGGCCAAGTTCCTCGCTGACACTGGCCGCCGCCTCCAGCAGGATAATCCGCGCCCGTTCGGCCCGCCCGTCGCCCAAATGCTCGGCCAGGCGGATACGCATCTCGGTCGCCAGCTCCAACCCCGTGAAACCGGCCCCGACGATCACCACCGTGTCCTCGCCCGCGCCATCCTTCAACGACGCAAGATGGCGGTCCAGGGCGACCGCGTCGTCATGGCTATCGATGGACCAAGTGCGGCCGTTGACCACCTGCCAGGGCGGCGGGCGCGCGGTGCTGCCCGCCGCCAGGATCAGGCCATCATAGTGAAATTCCACCTCTTGGCTGTGTTCGTCCCGGGTCCGGACCGTTTTTCGTTGGGCATCAATAGCCGTGACCTCGGCAATGTTCAGTTCGACGCCGATGGGCGAAAGCACGGCGTCCAGGGGTGTTTGCATGGCGCCGGGGTCGCGTTCGTAAAGGCGGGGTCGGTGGGTCAAATAGCCATCCTTGGACAACAGGCGGATATTCAACGCCATGCCGCCGTCATGGCCCCGTCGCGCCGCCCCCATGGCCGCCCAGACACCCGCATAACCGCCACCGATGATCAATAGTTCCGCCATTGTCCCGCCTTGCTGGTCCGTTTTGTCTTAAAACACATACAACATGCGGCGAAGCCAATCCATTGACCCGGCAATTCGCCCGGCGTACCGTCCCCTCCCGCGATAAGCCATGGTCATGCCCGCACTTGTTCCGGGCATCCAAGCGCGCTGGCGGCAACCACGGTCCAGGCGGCAAGATGGATTGCCGGGTCGGGCCCACTGCTGTCCGGTTTAACTTTAGCCCCTATTCCCCAGATGAACCGGATATTTCGTGCGCCGACAACATGATTCTGTCATAAGTATCAATGACATACACACCTCAGAACAGAC
>JAYGEB010000484.1:0-22424 GCA_046582595.1 Alphaproteobacteria bacterium
GGCGATGGATTTGCCCCGGAACTGGATCTCCAGGGTTTCCCGGTTGTAGCGCCGGCCCAGGCAGACATCGCATTGCACATAGATGTCGGGCAGGAAGTGCATTTCAATCTTCACCAGGCCGTCGCCCTGGCAAGATTCGCACCGGCCGCCCTTGACGTTGAAGGAAAACCGCCCCGGCTTATAGCCCCGCGCCTCGGATTCGGGCAGGGAGGCGAACCATTCACGGATCGGGGTGAAGGCGCCGGTATAGGTGGCGGGGTTGGAACGCGGCGTGCGGCCGATGGGGGATTGATCGATATCCACCACCTTGTCGAGAAAATGCAGGCCTTCGATCTTGCGGAAGACGCCGGGATGGTCGCGGGCGCCGTTCAAAAACTTGGCCAGGGCCTTGTACAGGGTCTCGATCAACAGGGTCGACTTACCGCTGCCCGAAACCCCGGTAACACAGGTAAAAGTGCCCAAGGGGATATGCGCATCGACATTTTGCAGATTGTTGGAGGAGGCGCCTAAAATGGCCAACTGTTGGCTGGGATGCCCCTTGCGGCGGCGTTTGGGTATTTCGATCTGCCGCAGGCCCACCAGATACTGGCCGGTCAGGCTGTCGGGCGACGCCATGATATCTTCCGGCGTGCCCTGGGCCACCAGATAGCCGCCATGTTCGCCGGCCGCCGGGCCAAGATCGAGGACAAAGTCGGCGCTGCGGATGGCCTCCTCGTCATGCTCCACGACAATGACGGAATTGCCCAGGTCGCGCAAATTCTTCAAGGTTTGCAACAGCCGTTCGTTATCCCGCTGGTGCAAGCCGATCGAGGGCTCGTCCAGCACATAGAGCACGCCCGTGAGGCCCGAGCCGATCTGCGAGGCCAGGCGGATGCGTTGGCTTTCGCCGCCCGAAAGCGTGCCCGAGGCGCGGGACAGGGTGAGATACTCCAGGCCCACGTTGACCAGAAAGCCCAGGCGGTCATTGATTTCCTTCAACACGCGGCCGCCGATTTCCAACTGCCGCGGGGTCAATACGGCGTCCAGACCGCCAAACCAGTCCCGTGCTTCCAGGATTGAAAGGGAGGTCGCCGAACCGATATGGCGCTCGCCGATGCGCACCACCAGGGCCTCCTCCTTCAGGCGGTGGCCAGCGCAGGCTTCGCACGTGGTGATGTTCTGAAAGCGCTCCAGCTCCTCCCGCACCCAGGCGCTGTCGGTCTCGCGGTAGCGCCGTTCCATGTTGGGAATGACGCCCTCGAACGGTTTCTTGGTTTTGTAGCTGCGCAGGCCGTCGTCATAGTGCATTTCCACCGCCGTCCGTCCGGTGCCGTACAAAATCGCCTTGCGCACCTTTTCGGGCAATTCCTGCCAGGGATGGGTAGTCGATATCTTGAAGTGCCGGGCCAGGCTGTCGAGGGTCTGGGTGTAATAGGGCGAAGTGGAGCGGGACCAGGGCGCGATGGCGCCGTCCCGCAAAGTCAAATTCTCGTCCGGCACGGACAGGGCGGGGTCGAAATAGAGCTGATTGCCCAGGCCGTCACAGGACGGACAGGCGCCGAACGGGTTGTTGAAGGAGAACAGGCGCGGCTCGATCTCGGCAATGGTAAAGCCCGAAACGGGACAGGCGAAGCGGGCTGAGAACATTGTTGCCTCGCCGCCGTCGGCGGGTTCCACCACCGCCAGGCCATCGGCCAGGTCCAAGGCGATCTCCAGGCTGTCGGCCAGGCGGGTCTGCAAATCCGCCCGCAGCACGACCCGGTCCACCACCACCGAAATATCGTGTTTGATGTTCTTTTCCAGGGCCGGCGCCTGGTCCAGCTCATACAATTCGCCATCGACCTTGATCCGTTGAAAGCCCCGCTTCATCAGGTCGGCGAATTCCCTGCGGTATTCCCCCTTGCGGCCCCGCGCGATGGGGGCCAGCAGGTACAGCCGGCTGCCGTCCGCCATGGCCATGATGCGGTCCACCATCTGGCTGACCGTCTGGCTTTCGATGGGCAGGCCCGTGGCCGGCGAATAGGGGATGCCGATGCGGGCCCATAGCAGGCGCATATAGTCATAAATCTCGGTCACCGTGCCGACGGTGGAGCGTGGGTTGCGCGAGGTGGTTTTCTGCTCGATGGATATCGCCGGCGACAGGCCGTCGATATGGTCCATGTCCGGCTTGTTCATCAACTGCAGGAACTGCCGGGCATAGGCCGACAGGCTCTCCACATAGCGGCGCTGGCCCTCGGCATAGATGGTATCGAAGGCCAGGGAGGACTTGCCGCTGCCCGACAGCCCGGTGATCACCACCAATTGGTCGCGGGGGATATCGACACTGATATTTTTCAAGTTGTGTTCGCGGGCGCCGTGAACGGAGATAAATTTCTGCATGGTTGGACTTTATATCTCGAATCTGTCAAAATAGAACATAACACGAACGAAAACCGATTTCAAAATTCCATCGGGCACCGTGCCGCAAACTGCGAATTGGACAGTATGCGCCAAATGCCTGTGGCGGGAACAGAGGCGATGTGGCTATAGTCGCGGCATGGAATCGGGGATGCGGTAGCAATACAAAACAAGGGTCGGATATAACCATGGCAGGCAGTGTCAACAAGGTCATTTTGGTGGGAAATCTGGGCCGGGACCCGGAAGTACGCAATATGCAGAACGGCGATCCCATCGTTCATCTTAATCTGGCCACGTCCGAGCAGTGGAAGGACAAGAATTCAGGCGAGCGGCGGGAAAAGACGGAATGGCACCGGGTGGTCATTTTCAACGAAAATCTGGGCCGAATCGCTCAGCAATACCTGCGCAAGGGCTCCAAGATCTATATCGAGGGCCAATTGCAGACCCGAAAATGGCAGGACCAGTCCGGCCAGGAAAAATACACCACGGAAATTGTCCTGAACCGTTTCCGCGGCGAATTGACCATGCTGGACAGCCGCGCCGACGGCGGGGGCGGTGGAGGCGGTGGTGGCAATTATGGCGGCGGTGGCGGTGGCGGCGGTTTCGATGACAACGGCGGTGGCGGCGGTGGCAGTGGTGGCGGCGGCGGCGATCTGGACGACGAAATCC
This sequence comes from Alphaproteobacteria bacterium, assembly GCA_046582595.1. GTDB lineage: Bacteria > Pseudomonadota > Alphaproteobacteria. Next base: position 3,046 of record JAYGEB010000484.1, read on the forward strand.
CCTTCTGATTGATGGTCTAATCAATGCCCGCCGGGCATCTCATCCTGGATTCCATTGAAACTCCCGACGGTGACCGTTGCGTCGATATCTTCCGCCGCGGCGACAACACTTTTGGTTTCGAGGCCTACCGCCGCGACCTAGAAGATCCCAGCGGCTGGTTCCCCATTGGCCGCCACCGTTTCAACATTTATCGTTCCGAGGCCGAGGCCCGCGCCGCCGCCAAGGCGCAAGTGACCTGGCTGCCTTAAATCACCTGATACCGCCCCTCAACGGAACGCCGGCTCATCGAAACTGCGCAGTTTGCGGGAATGCAGGGTCTGGTGGACCACGTCCTCGCGCATGGTGTTGACGGCTTGCAGGCAGATCTTCAAATGCTGGCTGACCCGTTCGGCATAAAAGGCATTCGCCATGCCGGGCAATTTGATCTCGCCGTGCAAGGGCTTGTCGGAGACGCATAACAGGGTCCCGTAAGGCACGCGCAGGCGAAAGCCGTTGGTGGCGATGGTGGCGGATTCCATATCCACGGCGATGGCCCGGGACTGGTTGAAGAAGGTCGATAATTCGTCGTATCGCAATTCCCAATCCCGATCGTCGGTGGAGACGACGGTGCCGGTACGCAGCCGCTGCTTCAATTCCTGGCCGCGCAGGCCGGTGATCTTGCTGACGGCGGCGGTCAGCGCCACCTGCACCTCGGCGATGGGCGGTACCGGGATGGAAATCGGCAGATCGTCATCCAGCACATGGTCCAGGCGGGCGTAGGCGTGCGCCAGCACATAATCGCCCAGGCGCTGGGTATGGCGCAGACCGCCGCAATGGCCGACCATGACCCAGCAATGGGGGCGCAGGACGGCGAGGTGATCGGTGATGGTCTTGGCGTTCGACGGCCCGACGCCGATGTTGACCAGGGTCACGCCCATATGGCCGTCCGCGACCAGATGGTAGGCCGGCATCTGCGGCAGCTTTTCCGCCCGTTCGCCGCTGGCCGGCACCTCGGTCAAGCGGCGGTTGGTGGAGACCGCGTTGCCTGGCTCGACGAAGGCTCGGAAGGTATCGCCGTTTTCGATCTCGTGCCGGCCGAATTCGATGAATTCATCCACATAGCGTTGATAGTTGGTGAACAGGACGAAGCGCTGAAAATGATCCGGGTGGGTGCCGGTGTAATGGCGCAGGCGGGACAGCGAATAATCCACCCGCTCGGCACTGAACAGGGACAGCGGCCGCGGCTCTCCCGGCTTGGCCCGGAACACGCCGTTGACCACGTTGTCGTCAATATTCGCCAAGTCCGGCAGGTGGAATTTTTGCGGCAGGCTGGCCACTTGCTCCTGGTGCAGATCGGCGATCAGGTTCTCCAGGGCGAAGGTCAGGGGGATCTGCCGGTGGGAAACGCCAACCCAGACCGGGACTTTGTGATTGTCCATCAACAGCCCGATTTGCTCCAGGTAATAGCTCTTGAACAGTTCCGGATTGGTCACCGTCACGCCGAAGCAGCCCGGCTGGCGCACCGAGCCGTAGGACAACGCGCCGCCGTCGCCAATAATCACATCTTGAACGTCGATCCAGAGGTAGGGATAACAGGCATCCGCCTTTTGCAGATTCTGTTCGCCATTGCAAAACTTGTGAAAATGTTCTTCCAGCAGGCTCCGGCCACGGGCATATATCTTGATCAGGTGGGCCACGGCGGCGTCTGGATCGGTAAACGGCCGGGGTAGGGTCATGACGGACTTGGGCGGCGGGCTTAAACTCAATGTGGCACCTTTCGGGTTATGCACGCGCCTGCAATACTACATAATTGCGTCAAAATTGTTACCGTTTCTCTGATCTCCATGCTTCATGCGGGACATTGGTGTTGACGGTCGGTCGATGAAACAAAATGGCAGTCGGGCAATGGCGAAAAGCGAAACCGGAATAGGCGCGGCGATGCCACGCAAGGAAGACCGGCGTTTCCTGACCGGTCGTGGCCAATTCAGCGACGATATCACGGCGCCCGGCGCCCTGGCGGCGGTGGTCTTGCGCGCGCCCATGCCCCATGCCGAAATCACCGTGATCGATACGGCGGCGGCCCAGGCGGCGCCTGGCGTCCATGCGGTGCTGACGGCGGCGGACATTGACAACGAGATTACCGGGCCGATGCCCACGCTCTCCACCACGCCGCCCTTCGACATTGGCCGCATGGACGGCGGCGACGCGGCCCAGGCGGCGCAATATCCCCTGGCCCGGGAACGGGTCCGCTATCTGGGCGAGCCCATCGCCTTTGTCGTGGCCGAGACCCTTCACCAGGCCCAGGACGCGGCGGAATTGATCCAGGTGGACTACCGCCCCCTGGCGGCGGTGATGGAGATCGATGACGCCCTTGAGCCCGATGCCGCGCAAATCTGGCCGGATGCGCCGGGCAATATCTCCTTCGATTGGGAAACCGGCGAGAGAGAGGCGACCGAGGCCGCCTTTGCCGCCGCCCACCATGTTACCCGGCTGCGCCTGCTCAACAACCGCGTCGTGATCAATTTTCTGGAGCCCCGCGCCGCCGTCGCCAGCCATGATCCCGCCTCTGGCCGCCTGACCTTGAACGCGGGCTGCCAATCGGCCCACGGCATGCGCGCCGGGCTGGCGGGCGTGCTGGGTATCGAGGAAGACGACCTGCATGTGCTGGTGCCCGATACGGGGGGCGGTTTCGGCGCCCGCTCCGGCATTTATCCGGAATTCGTCCTGGTCCTGATCGCGGCCCGGCGCCTGGGCCGCGCCGTGAAATGGACCGCCAGCCGTGGCGAGGCCTTTTTGAGCGACCATCAGGCCCGGGACCATGTTTTCCATGGCGAATTGGCGCTGGATGGGGGCGGCAGGTTTCTAGGGTTGCGGATACGGGCCGATTGGCGCCACGGCGCCTATCTTACCGCACGCAGCATTTGGGTCATGGCGCATTATCTCTCCCAGGTTTTGGGCGGGGCATACCGCATGCCGGCGGGATATTTGAGCCTGCGCGGCATCGTCTCCAACACCACGCCGCAAGGGGCCTATCGCGGCATCGGCCGGCTGGAAGCCAACTATGTTCTGGAACGGCTGATCGACCAGGCAGCGGTCGAGATGGCCATTGATCCCATCGCCCTGCGCCGCATCAACCTGCTGGGCGCCGCCGATCTGCCCTGGCGCACGCCGGGCGGCGCCCTTATTACCTCGGGTCTTTTCGCGGACAATCTGGACCGCGCGATGGCAATGGCCGGCTGGCGCGAGGCCCCGGCCCGGCGCCGCTCGGCGGCGGAGGAAGGCCGCCTGCACGGCATCGGCCTGGCCATGTATGCCGAGAACGACGGCAGCACCCCGACCGAGTTCGCGGAAATCGCCGTCGGCGCCGATGGCCGGGTCACGGCGCTGCTGGGTACCCAGGATTTCGGCATGGGCCATGCCACCATGTATTCGCAGATCCTGTCGGAGCAGCTCGGCGTCGATTTCGAGGCCATCGACGTGGTCTTCGGCGACACCGCGCGGGTCAAGCGCGGCGGCGGTTCCCATGGCTCCCGCTCCGCCCGCATGGGCGGCACGGCGGCGGTGCTGGGGGCGGAGAAGGTCATTGTGCGGGCTCTGGCGGAAGCGGCCGAAATGCTGGAAGCCGCCGCCGCCGATATCGACTTCGCCGACGGCCGCTTCACCATCGCCGGCACCGATCGTGGCGTGACATTGTTCCAGGTCGCGGCCAGCATCGAGGCGGGCGGCGGCGAGCTGTCGGAAGAGGCCGATTTCGACGCCGGGCCGGAGGTTATTGCCAACGGCGTGCATGTTTGCGAATTGACCATCGACCCGGCGGACGGCCGCGTGCGGCTGGAAAACTACGCCGTCGTCGCCGACGTCGGGCGGATCGTCAATCCGATTATCGTGCTGGGCCAATTGCACGGCGGCGTGACCCAGGGCATCGGCCAGGCACTGTACGAAAGGGTCGTCTACGACCCCGATAGCGGCCAAACCCTGACCGGCAGCCTGATGGACTATTGCCTGCCCAGGGCCGATGATCTGCCGAACTTCAACATCGCCTTCAACGAAGTGATCGAGGCGGACAATCCCATCGGCGCCAAGGGCGCGGGCGAAAGCGCCACCACCGGCGCTCCGGCCGCCGTGATGAACGCCATAGCCGATGCCTTGCGCGGCGCCGGCGCCGATCCGGTCGATATGCCAGCGACGCCGGAAAAAATCTGGCGCGCCCTACGCGCCGCGAGCACGGTTCGTGATCGCCCCGCAAGCTGATATCATCACCGGCGAAGCGGCCTTCCGCCCACCTGAAAAGTCACGGGACCATGCGCTATTTCACATTGCGGCAGTGGCTGATCCTGTTCACGATACAGTTCTCCACGCTGTTGTTCGGCGCCACCATGACCTCCGTCGCGGTGATCCTGCCGCAAATGAAAGGCGCGCTTTCAGCGACCCAGGATCAGGTCTCGTGGATCATCACCTTCAACCTGGTGGCCACCGCCATCGCCACGCCGCTGACCGGCTGGCTGGCAGCGAAATTCGGCGGGCGCAACTTGATGATGAGCGCCATCGCGGGCTTCACGGGCTTTTCCGTGCTGGCGGGCATGGCGGAGTCCCTGGAGTTCATGCTGGTGGCCCGGGTTCTTCAGGGCCTGTTCGGGGCGCCGATATTTCCCCTTGGCCAGGCCATCATATTGGCCAGCTTCTCGCGGGCGCAACATCCCCTGGTGCTGATGGCGTGGGGCGTCGGCGGCGTCATGGGGCCAATTCTTGGACCATTGTTCGGCGGCCTGATGGCCGAATTGATCAACTGGCGCTGGGCCTTTTACATGATCCTGCCGCTGGGCATCATCGCCATGCTGTTCGCCTTCGTCGCCCTGTCCAATGAGGAGAAAAACAGCGGTGGGCGGTTCGATTATCTGGGCTTCATGATCATCGCCATCGCCATTGCCGCGACGCAGTTGTTGTTTGACCGGGGACAGCGTCTGGGCTGGCTGGACTCCTTCGAAATCCAGTTGGAGCTGTTGCTGGCGATCATCTTCTTTTATCTGTTCGTGGTGCATATCATGACCACGCGCCATGCCCTGTTCGAACCGGCGACGTTCAGAGACCGGAATTTCACCATCGGCATCTTCATCGTCACCATCATGGGCATGTTGCAATACACGCCGATGATCCTGTTTCCGCCGCTGTTGCAGGAATTGCGCGGCTACCCGGATTCCGTCGTCGGCTATTTGCTGGCGGCGCGCGGCCTGGGCAACCTCATCAGCTTCATGTTCGTGGTGCCCCTCACCAAGTTTAATCCCCGCCTCTGTCTCTTTATTGGCCTGGCCATACAGGCGGTGGCCGGGTTTTGGATGTCGTCACTGGACCTCAACATGACCTCGGCGGATGTGTTCTGGAGCAATATTTTGCACGGCATCGGCTTTGGCACCGCCTATACGCCCATGGCGGTGTTGACCTTTTCCACCCTGCCCATGCGCCTGTTGACCCAAGGCAACGCCATATTTTCCCTACTGCGCCTGTTGGGCAGCAGTATCTTCATCGCCCTGACCCTGGTGGTATTCTTCCGCACCGCGGCCCAGGCCAACGTCAACCTGGCCGGCCTGATAGACGCCTTCGACCCGCGCAATCTGACCGCCTGGATATCCATTCTGGGCCAGGCCGGCCAAGCGCCGGGGCCACGCCTGCACCTGGCGCTACTAACCGAAATCCGCCAACAGGCCGCGATGATCGGCTACATCAACGCCTTCCACCTGCTCACCCTGGCCTCCATCGTTGCCGCGCCCCTGGCCTTTCTGTTCGTCACCAAGCGGATCGAAAAAACCTAGCGATTTTTGATGTTTATCGGGTGGCCGAGCGGCCCGCCGCCATGGCCCGACAATACGGTGACGCGTTAATGCGATGACGTAGACGTAATACGGTGACGTAATATTTATATTAATCCGAGATTTTATCGGTTCTCCAGAACAGCGGTGTGATATAAGTATTACGTCACCGTATTACGTCTACGTCACCGCCTTAACGCTGTCCGCCACCAGATCCGGCCATAGATGGGACCAGGGATGGCTGTGTTCGACCATGGCGGCAAGGCGGACGATGGCCCCATCGCCCATCATCGGCCCGACGATTTGCACGCCCGCCGGCAGCCCGTCGGCCATGATGCCGCAGGGCACGGTGATGGCCGGGTGACCGGTCATGTTGAAGGGATGGGTATAGGGGTACCAGCATTGCCGGATGCCGCCCGCCACCCGGTTGCCGATGGTGATGGGCTGGTAAAAATCATGATCGGCGTTGATGGCGGTGCGGCTGAGGGTCGGCATCATCAGGAAATCGACCCGTTCGAACCAGCCTTGCACGCGCCGGAAAAGCTGCGTCCGGAAGGTAATGGCGCGTTGCAACTCCACCGCCGAATAGCGCTTGCCCTCCTCGATCCCGCGCAACAGGGTCGGCGTCATGCGCGGGCCGAATTCCGCCAGCTTGTCCTCGAACCGCGCCACCCAAAGCGATTGCGTGATGACCAGCCAATGGGGCTCGGTATTTTCGAACGGTTCGTCGAAGGGAATAATTTCGGCGCCTCGTTCAGCCAGGGCGTCGCGGCGCCGGATGCAGGCGGCCAGGACTTCGGGGTCGACCAGTTCGTTGCCCATATGGCTCAACCAGCCGATTTTCACCCCCGCCAGATCGCCCCTCGCCTGGGCCGCCGAGACATAATCATCCAGCGGCAGGCCATGGGAATGAGGGTCGTTGGGGTGCGGGCCGGCCATCACCGCCAGCATTTGCGCGGTGTCCGCCACGGTGCGCGCCATGGGGCCCAGGTTGGAGAAATTGCCGAAGCCGTCGGGCGCCGTGTCGTGGGGCACCAGGCCCATGGTTGCCTTCATGCCGACGACGCCACAGCAGGCGGCGGGAATTCTGATCGAGCCGCCCGCATCCGTGCCAATGGACAGCGGCGCCATGCCCGACGCCAAAGCCGCCGCCGAGCCGCCGGAGGAACCGCCCGAAGTGCGGGCCGGGTCCCAGGGGTTCACGGTACGGCCGAACAGGGGCGATTCATTCATCGGCTTGTGGCCGAATTCAGGCGTCGAGACTTTGCCCACCAGCACCGCGCCCGCCGCCTTCATGCGCGCCACGGCGGCGGCATCCGTCTTGGGCACATTATGTTCCAGAATGGCCGAGGCGTATGTGGTGCGCACACGGGCGGTATCGATCAGGTCCTTCACCGTGTACGGCACGCCCAAAAGGGGCGGCAAGTCTCCGCCGCCGGCGCCCGCCAGCAAGGCCTCCGCCGCCGCCGCTTCCTCCCGCGCCCTGTCCTCGCTGACGGTGATGAAGGCGTTCAGGGCCGGGTTGGTCCCCTCGATATGCGCCAGGGTGATATCGAGCACTTCGCTGGGCGAGATGTCACCGGCCCTGATCTTGGCTGCCAGGTCCATGGCGGATAGTTTGACGATGCTTGGGGCTGTCATATGGCCGGCTCCCGCAATTCTCGATGGTCCGCCAGAATAGGCGGGCGGGGCGTCCGGCGACACGGTTTTGTTGCCCATACACGCCGGCCATGAGAAGAATGGCGGCATGGAAGCCCAGCTTGAAGCCGTCCTGAAACGCGAAATGCCCAACTGCCGGGCCTTGCTGTCGGCGGAGCGGCTGTCGGGCGGCGCCTCCCAGGAAACCTACCGCCTGACCATCGCGGACGGGAGCGGCGGCAAATCTCTGCTGGCCCTGCGCCGCGCTCCCGGCGGGCAGGCTCATGCCTCCACGACCTATCACCCCGGTCTGGCGGTGGAGGCCTTGCTGATGCAATCGGCCAGGGCGGCCAGGGTGCCCGCGCCGGAGGTCCATTACGTGCTGCGAGAGGCCGACGGCCTGGGCGAGGGTTTCGTGATGTCCTGGCTGGAGGGGGAGGCCCTGGGCGCCCGCATCGTGCGTTCGCCGGAACTGGCCGCGATCCGCCCCAAACTGGCCTTTGAATGCGGCCAGATCCTGGCCCGCATCCACGCCATTGACCTGACCGCCACGGGACTGAGGGAGCGGCTGAAAACCCTGCCGCCGGAAGCTTACGTGCATGACACCTGGGACCGCTACAAGGGCTTCAGCACGCCGCAGCCGATGATCGACTATACGGCGCGATGGCTGCTGGAACATCTGCCCAAGAACCTGGCGCTGACCCTGGTGCACAACGACTTCCGCAACGGCAATCTGCTGATCGCGCCCAGCGGCATCGTCGCCGTGCTGGATTGGGAGGTCGCCCATATCGGCGACCCCATGCGCGATCTGGGCTGGATCTGCACCAACTCCTGGCGCTTCGGCAGCGCTCTGCCCGTGGGTGGATTTGGCGGCTATGAGGACCTTTTCGCCGGCTATGAAAGCATCTCCGGCCAGGCGGTGGACCGGGACAGGGTCAAATTCTGGGAAGTTTTCGGCTCCTTCTGGTGGGCCGTCGGCTGCCTTTCCATGGCGGAGCATTACCGCACCGGCCCCGACAACACGGTGGAGCGTCCGGCCATCGGACGGCGCACCTCGGAATGCCAGGTCGATTGCGTCAACCTGTTGATACCGGGGCCCGTCGCGCCGATCGGGGCGGTTCGGACGGGGGACGATGAAATGCCCCGGATCGAGGAACTGCTGACCAGCGTGCGGGATTTCCTGCGCGGCGAGGTCATGGATGCGACCACCGCGCGGACCAACTTCCTCTCCCGCGTGGCCGGCAATTCCCTGGATATCGTGCTGCGCGACCGGGCCCTGGGGCCCCAACACAGGCAGCTTGAAGAGGCCCGGCTGCGGGCTCTATTGGATAGTAAGGACAATTTGGAAGATTTGCGCTGGCATCTGACCAAAGCTTTGCGCGCGGGCGAGATCGCCCTGGATCACCCTGGCCTGGCCGAACATCTGCGCCAGACCGTGGTCAACCAGATCGCTATCGACCAGCCGAAATACTCCGGCTTCAAAACAGCGGTGAGGAACGATGCCGCCGCGACGGACGGCGGGCAATAACGTGAAATTATTTTCAAATTTCATACCGGTTGCCGCCGCGCTGACCATCCATGGCTTCGCGGTCCAAGCCGAGCCAGGCCGCTGGCCCCTATCAACGCCAGAGGCCCAGGGCATGCGTTCGGAACCCCTGGCGGACATGCTGGCCGAGATCCCGCAAAAGTATCCCGGTATCGACAGCATCACGCTGATCCGCAATGGCCATATGGTTCTGGATGCCTATTTCCGGCCGTACCGCAAGGATCTGACCCATCCCATTTATTCCTGTACGAAAAGCGTCACCTCGGCGCTGATCGGCATCGCCATCCAGCAAGGCCATATCGCCGGCGTGCATGTGCCGGTGCTGGATTTCTTCCCGGACCGGCAGTTCAAGAATACCGATGCCCGCAGGAAAGCCATGACCCTGGAACATCTGCTGACCATGACCTCTGGCATGGATTGCCGGGATAACTGGCGCCATGGCTGGGCCGGCCTGTCGGCCATGCTGGACAGTCCCGACTGGATCCAGAATGTACTGGACCGCCCCATGTCGGAGGCGCCGGGCCAGAGCTTTGAATATTGCAACGGAGCCTCCTTCATCCTTGCCGCGATCCTGGAAAAACCACGGGGATGAATGCCCTCGATTTCGCGCGCAAATACTTGTTCGGGCCCTTGGGCATGGATGATGTCGCCTGGAACCGCAGCCCCAGGGGCATCAATGCCGGCTATGCCGGGCTGTGGATGCACCCCCACGACATGGCCAAGTTCGGCTGGCTCTACCTCAACAAGGGACGATGGGACGGTGTCCAGGTGGTCCCCGCCGCGTGGGTGGAGCGTTCCACCGCGCCGCATGTAGGAGCCGGACCTCTATTCCCGTTCTATGGCTACCAATGGTGGCGCGACCGGGACGGCATTTATTCCGCCCTTGGCTACGGCGGGCAGTATATTCTGGTCGTGCCCAAGCATAATCTGGTCGCGGTCTTTACGGGTGATTTAAGGGGCCGCAAAACTGGAACACCGCGCACGTTGCTGAGAGGCAAAATATTCGATTCTATTGCCGCCGATAAGCCACTCATGGAAAACGCCCCCCAACAAGCCCGCATCGCCGCGTTGGTGGCCAAATACGCCAAGGCGCCCGAAGGCGGCTATGTCTGGGGTGATGGGCACAACGGCAGGGCCCAGGCGGGCCGGTTTATCCGCCGCGCCAAACCGGCCTTTCAATTGCGCTATCCCCTCGGCAGCCGGCGGCTGGATAGAACGGATGCCTGGCAGGTCATGCGCCTGAAGGGGCCCGGCGGCATCAGGATGAGCGCCGTGGTCAGGGATATCCCGAAGGGTGCGACGATTTCCGGTATCGGGCCGGGGCCGTTCATGGAGCTTCTGGCCAACTACGCCAGTGAACTGAAGCTGGTTTCGAATGCCCCTCTCACCCTGGCGGACGGCACAAGCGCCTATGAAACCACGATCCGTTGGAAATACAACGGCGTGCAATTGACCACCGTCGCCGTGTCCGTATTCACGAACGGCGAATGGATCCTGGTCAACGCCACCGCCTTTAGCGAACCCAACAAGGCGCGGGACTTCGTCCGCACCCTGACCTTTCAAACCGAAAATTAATCCAGCCATTCCGCCCTGTCTGTTCCCAAGGCCGGCGCGGGGCGGGACCAACCGGGTTCGGATTCGGAAAACCTGATCACCGGGGCCAGATGGCGGATGGCGCCGTAGGCGGTGTCGCTCTCCATCCGCAGGGCGGCGGCCTCCGCCTCCGAATGGCCCATCTCCTGGGCGGCATAATCCACCCGGCCCTGACGTTGGAGGAACATGCCGGATTGGCAGAGCGAAACCTTGACATGATAACTGCCGCCTTCAACGGCGCGGCGGGCCAAGGCCAGCAACGTGCCGTAGGCGCCCAGGTAACCGGTGGTGTAGTCGCAGGCGGGCGCCGGCAATAACGTCGGCGGACCGCCCTCGCCATTTTCGTGGCAGATGCCGGTCACTGTTTGCGCCACCTGCTCCCAGGCGGCGCGTTCCTTGAAGGGGCCGTGCTGGCCATAGCAGTTGATGGAGGTATAGATCAGGCCGGGACGCAGGGCGGCGAGTTCCTCCGCGCCGAAGCCACGGCCATCCAGGGCGCCGGGGCGGTAGCCTTGGGAAAAGACATCCGCGCCCCGCACCAGTTGCCGCAATTGTTCCATTTCCCCGCCTTCATTGAGGTCCAGATAGCAACTGCGTTTGCCGTGGGAGAGGTCGATGACGAAATTCTTGGTCTGCGGCGTGTGTTCGGCGGCGACCATCAACACATCCGCGCCATGTTCGGCGCAGGTGCGCGCCGCGACGGGACCGGCCAGAATGCGGGTCAGATCCAGCACGCGGATCCCGGCCAGGGCCGGGCCGCCGGTCGGGAATGGTTCGGGTCCGCTATCGCCGATCTTTTCAATCTCCACCACGGGCTGGGCGGCCAGGGCCCGGCCATGGGGGTGGGCCAGCCATTCGGCATTGTCCCGCACCATGCCGCCGCAGGCCCTGGCTTCGGCGATGGCGTCCTCCAGATCCTGGGCGTCCCAACGCGCCACCGCTCCCGCCACCGACTCCGGATCGCCTTCACAGTTCAGAACGCCCAGCACGCGGTCTTTCAAATGCTTGATACCAAAATGCGGCAAAAACCAGCGCCCGTCCCTGGTGGGAAATGGCTGGGTAATCAGATAGTTCGCCGTTGCGCCGCCCGTATTGCCGAACAGCGCATAACTTCCGTCCGCCTGGCGTATTTGCAGAAAAGCATAGCTTTTCAAGGCCGCCGCCGCGTGCCGCACATCAATGGCCACCGTCTGCCGCCGCCCGGTCTTCATCTCCCAGATATCGGCGACCGCGACGCCGACGGCGCCCAGCACCGCCGCTCCGGTCTCGCCGATCTTGAAGCGGGTGGAAAAGACCGGGTCGGCGCCGGTAATTTCAGCCACCCCTTCGCGCCCGTCCTCGCCGGGCCGGTCGCGGATTTCCATGAGTTCCTGAAAAGCGGCGTTCATATTCTCAAAATACTCCCAAAGCCACGCACGAAATACCCAGCTTCCTATCAGTCGCCGCCGACCGCCGCCGCGCCAGGTTGCCGCAACCTGACCATCTCCAGCGTCATCTTGCGCAGCATGGCCCGGGCGAAATCGCCGTTGTCGCGGCTGACCTGCAAAAATGCGGTTGGACCCCCGATCACTTCGCGGCGGTAATAGGCCGACAGCACGCGGATGGCCTTGCCCTGGGCCATGACCAGGCCGTTGATGGTGATGCCCCTTGCCACCGTCTCGTCCCGCGCGATGGAGGCGATGCGGCCGATGTTCGAGACGCCATCGCCGACTATGTTGATGACCTTCTTGGAAGTCCACCAGGGTAGGGTGTACATCTGTTCCGCCGCCATTTTTATGCCCCAGGCGACATCGGTTTGCCGGCCGTGGGCGGTCTGTTCGCCCCGGCCGCGGAATTTCTCCAGCCAGATGGCGGCCATTCGGGCCTCCTCGGCGCTTCCGATCCGCATCCACGGCAGGATCAGCTCCTGCTTGGCGAAGCTAGACCAGGTAATGGCGGAAAGCGCGATGCGGCGGAAATAACCCGACGCCACCGCAGCGTGAAAGCGGGGATGGCGCAGGGTATGGATCAGGCCCTGGATTTGCGCGTCGGCTTCGCCCCTGTCAATGGATTCGGAGCGGTCATAGGAGACCACGATGGCCACATCCACGGGCGTCTCATTACCGGCAAACGCGGTGAACGACAAACCGCACAGGATGAGAACCATGAAAAATCGCATGAAAACCTCTTCGATTGTAGTACCCCGCCACGGTAGGGCCAATCCGTGCGAACGCGAAATCAAATTTGCCGCGGCGGCGTAAGAAAATATTCATTTTGACGGGCCAAATTGTGTCCATGAAACAAAGCAACGTGATTAGTCTTCCCCGACGGCCGGGCCTATTCGACACCCGCGCTTTCGCGTCGTTGAGCGCACAGCCGGCAAGGGACCTGCGCGGCGGGTTTCAAGGTATCGGGTACGGCGCCCGAATTGCGGTGCGGGACTATGATCGCATCATCACCCGTCACTATCGCGCCATCGCGCCGGACGGGTTGGCGGCGGCCTGCAGCTTGGCTGACATTCACTTCGACACGCCGCAATTCGGCCTGGTCATCGCCTTTGACGACCCGGCGGAGGTTGCCGTTCACGATGGCGATTTGGTGCTGGATCAATCCATCCGCGCCCTGGTCGCTCAATTCGGCGCGGTGTTCCTGCGCAACGCCACCATCGCCGGCGCGGCGCGGGAGAGATTTCACCGCAATATCTTTCCCCACCTGAAGTTCCACGTCGACCGGGGTCTCACATCGAGCAACCAGCATTCCTGCTTCACCCGCGACCCGGACGACCCGGCGCAGCGTGAACCGCGCCGGTCATCAACCCTGTTCATCGCCAACATCGTCGCCTGGCTGGAAGAGGTGCGCACCTCGCGCGCCGATCCGGGTTTGGAACGCGGCACGCGCGCCAGCTATGATTTGTTCCAAAATGGCCAGGCGGCCAAGTTGTTCGGCAAGATTATCCTGGAACAGGCCTGGAACGCGCCGGCGGGCACCGGCGAAATCGCCATCATCGACAACCGCACGGTGCTGCACGCCACCTATGATAAACATAAGAAGCGGCGCGGCTATCCCATCGGCACGCGTTATTTGATCTAGCATTTTCAACCGGCGTTGGCCCGCCGGGGAGCGGGTGGTTTAGACGACATTGAAAATGCTCCGATACCTCTATTTTGGTTTCGCCGTCATGGGCGGCTTGGCGGCCTTGCCATGCTTGGCCAACCATTCCCGTGTCAGTTTCCGGGCTTCGGCGACTTCGGCGGGCGTCATTTTCGCCGCGATCCCGTCCCGTTTCTGGGCCATTTCATGATCACCCGCACTGGCAATATTGAACCACATGTGCGCCCGCACATAATCCCGCGCCACGGAAACACCGCGGTAATACATGTTGCCAAGCACGACCTGGGCCTTGGCGTGGCCCAACCGGGCGGCCTTGCGGAATAATTTCGCCGCCTCGGCATCATTCCGCGCCACGCCCTTGCCCTCGGCATACATCGTGGCCAGGCCGTAGGTGGCGGCGGCATCGCCGATGTCCGCCATTGGCCGCCATAAGAACATCGCGGCCTGGTAATCGCCGGCCAGATAGGCCCGCTGCCCATCCAAATATTGGTACACCGTAAGATCGCACCCGGCGATCATGAAGACCACGAGGATCCGGCACAGGCGTTTCATTCCGCCCGCCCGGCCTCCGCCGCGCGCCCGACCGCACCCTGGGTCGGGCGTATTCGTATTTCCGTCAGCATGAAATGAACCAATTTACATCACAAGTATCCGACCGGTCGGGCCATGGCCCCACGGCCATCAGCGCGGTCAACATGCTATTTAATCAAAAAAATGTCCATCAAGACGGGCCAGCCAATTTTCGGGGGGGAAGGTAAAACTATTTTTATGACGCGCAAATCTGGATAAGATACTTGGCAAATGAAAAGCATTTTGGGAATGCGGGATAGACATAACGTCACCCGTCTGCTGCGCATAAAACAATAGAAACGGGGTATCTCATGGATAATTACAATATTCTGATCATGGGCGCCTCCTATGGCTCCCTTTTAGGGATCAAATTGGCGCTCGCCGGACATACGGTGAATATGGTCTGCCTTAGGGAGGAAGCGGAATTATTCAACGCCGAAGGCGCCCGGGTGCGCCTGCCGGTTCGCGGCCTGGAGGCGCCGGTCGAAATCAATTCGCAAGATGTAGCGGGCAAATTGTCCGCCGCGACGACCGACGCCGTCAATCCGGGCGAATACGATCTGGTGGCGTTGGCCATGCAGGAGCCGCAGTACAGCTCGCCGGGCGTGCGGCAACTGCTGGATGCGGTCGCCAGGGCGGAGGTTCCCTGCATGTCGATCATGAACATGCCGCCGCCGCCCTATCTGGCGCGCATTCCCGGCCTCGACGCCGGCGCCTTGAACGATTGCTATACCGATCACGCCATCTGGGAGAATTTCGATCCGGCACTGATGACCCTGTGCAGTCCGGACGCCCAGGCCTTCCGCCCACCGGAGGAAAAGATAAACCTGCTGCAAGTCGGATTGCCGACCAATTTCAAGGCGGCGCGCTTTGCCTCCGACAAGCATACCGCCATGCTGCGCCGATTGGCGGCCGATATCGAAGCCATCCGATATGACACGGGCGACGAAACCATCGAACTGCCGGTCAAGCTCAAGGTTCACGAGTCCTTGTTCGTGCCGCTCGCCAAATGGAACATGCTGCTGACCGGCAATTACCGCTGCGTGCAAAAGGATGACATGCGACCGATCAGGGACGCCGTGCATGGCGACCTTGAATTGTCGCGCTCCATCTACGGCTGGGTCGGCGAGCTGTGCCTGTCCATCGGCGCCGCCGAAGAAGACCTGGTGCCGTTCGATAAATATGCCAATGCCGCCCAGGGGTTGTTGAAACCATCCTCCGCCGCGCGTGCGCTGCTTGCCGGCGCCAAGAATATCGAACGCACCGACCTTCTGGTGCAGTCCATCGCGGCGCAAAAGGGCATGCGGCTCGATGACGTCGATGAAACCGTTGCCATGGTCGATAAATGGCTCGCGGCCAACCGGCGGCAAGCTTGATGCCGGCTTCTTGAATATCCACATTGGGGCAGGAGCGCGCCGTCGGCATGCCCTGGGATGATACGCTTCATCCTTCAGCGGCGACCCGGCGTCAGGGCCCACTTTGGATCACGTTCAAAGTGCTTTTTCAATTGCGGCTCTTGTACCGCAACGGCCCAGTCGAACGCGGCGCGGGCATTGGGGAGGCCGGCGCGAGCCGCCGCCGCTAGGGCTGCCCTGAGTATTAGACCGTAACCGCCGCCGGTGCTGGTCGGCCTGCCGCGCCTTTGCGGCGAGGGCGCTTGGTATGACAATTCGTCGAGCTCTTTCCATGAACGGGCCCAAACGCGCTTCCCCTTCACCCTTTTGGCCGCGAGCAGAAAATATTCAGACCCGGCGTGAGGGGTTATTTGCTCGGGATTGGTGACCGGACCTATGGGAAATTGCGCCAGGTAGGATAAGAAAGGCATGGCGGACGGGTATCCGAGATCAACCACGTGGGAGACGGACCAAACGAGGAAATTGTGCTGCCACGGCGCCATGCTGAAATACCGATATCGCCAATCATCGCTCCAACCCCGCGTATAGGCGTGATGTACCGCGAAGACGCCCAAGGGCGATTTACCGGGGCTGTTGATACGCTTCTGAAAACGCTTCAAGTTGTTGGACAATTTCTGTTCAAAGTAGGGCCTTGCATACGAATTATCGGGCGCCAACGCCGCCGCATGGGCGAGATTACGCAACGCCCAGGCGACGCCCCTTGTCTGGTTCGCCAGAATGAGCCCGGCATTCTGTTCTCTATTTGATTGATGAATTCGGAGCAAATTGAAGTTGGCCCAAAAGGCCATTTCTTCAAAATAAGAATAATCGCCCGTCACCAGGTAGGGGAGGTATGCGAAACTGCCCTGATGCGCGCTGTCGGGTGAAAATTGGCTGCGGGTTTCGGTCACCCAAGTGGTCGCGGTTTTATCCCGGATGGGCATCTTCATTTTTGTACCGCGCGTATTCAGCGAGAAACCGGGATAGTCATCCAAACTGACGGGAAGGCCGGTTTTCGGATCCCTTAGGTGGATGCCGACGCCGCCGCTGAGGTCGCCGATGCCCCTTGTCACGGCCCACGCCCGCCGATCCTGGCTCAGAATATATTGCGCCGCCCACGACGGTAGGGGGCCGATCTCCGCCCGCCCGCCGGTGGTCGGAAAATAGGCCGTGAGGAGGCCGTTTTGCAGAATTCCGCGGCTCGAATTTTGCCAGGCGCCGGCAAGCCGGCGCAGGGCTTTCTCCGGGACCTTCACCGCTACGTCGTAGCGTGGCAGAAGGCCGGTTTCCACCAGGCATGCAACCTGATAACGCACATGAATATTGCCGAGGTCGGGACCGATCCAGAACCGCTTGATCCACCGGGCGCCTTTGGGATGGCCAATGAATTTCAATTTTGGCCAGGAACCGGCGTCCGTCCGGCTGAAGACCTGTTTGCCGTCAATGACGATATCCACGTCATAGGGAATATTGCCAGGCGCGGTCCATTTGGTGTTTTCGACAATCACGGCGACGCGGGTTGCCCCCGTGCCCGGATAGTGGCGAACGTGATAGCGGACCTCGATGTCCGGGTCGGCTTTCTTGTCGTCGTCCACCGGGACATCACGTAGCAGGTGTTCGACGACAAGGCCGCCCCGCAGCCAGACTTTATCGGCCCTTTGCGCCACGGCGCCCTTTAGCGTCGACGTCATGCGCGGGCCGCCATGAATGCGGAAGCGCACGCCCACGGATGGCAATTTCAGGCGAATTTGTTTCCATGGCATGGCGGGACCGGCAATCGCCCGTGCCGGCGCGGCTTGCAATTTTAGCAAAACCTGTTCACGGGAAGCCAATTCCGGCAGCGCCACGGTCATCACCGCGTGCTTTAGTGAGCCGTCGGGCCAACGCCGCTTGGCGTCGATTTGACTTGGCCTGTCAGCCGCGGCCACGACGTCGCGAACCATCCCCTGCCTGAAAAATACGCCAAAGGTGGCGGGTCCCGGCGGTCTGAGGAGATCGCCCAGATTCTCAATCCGCACCTCGCCGGGCATATCCGAAGTGGCGCCGCAGGTTTGCGGCGCCAAGGGCGGCGCGGCGCGGACATCACGCCGTTTCGGTACGATTTTTCCCGCCTCGTTCCGAAACGGCGTCCTGATATCGTCCGATCCGGCCGGCAGCGCCGGGGTAGGTAAAGTAGATTGCGCCGTCGCCGGCAAGGAAAGTCCGGCAAGGCAGGCGGCCAGGACCAGTATTATGGTTTTTGCCATTGTGCCGTGCGGTCCCTGCTTGTGAAATCTAATGGCGGGTTTGTCACGGTATCGTCCGTCCGCCGATCATGCCCGCAAAATCGTTTCGAACACAGCCTCCTTCCGATGTTGAGCCTTGTCCATCATAGCCTTCACGGCGTGCCGCGGCGGGAAGTACCGGGGGCCAAAGCCTTGCATGGATTCTCCATTCCGCCCTGCTACACTGACCAAAAGGGAGATGCCGAGGGCGGCTCCGGAAACCGGATGGGACAACCATGGCGGATATCATCATTATCGGCGGCAGCATCATGGGGTCGAGTATCGCCTACCACCTGGCGATGACCGGGCGCGCGGGCGAGGTTTGCGTGATCGAGCCCGATCCGAGCTATGAATGGGCGGCGGCGCCGCGTTCCTCGGGCGGGGTGCGGTTGATGCATGGCCTGCCCGAGAATATCGAGATGTCCCGTTACGGGCGCGAGGTCTACAAGGATTTCGCGCGCCTGATGGACGTGGATGGCCAGCCGGGGAGTTTTCAGTTTCTCGAACAAGGCTATCTTTATCTTGTGGCGGGCGCCGGGGAGGTCGCGGAGGCGGAGAAAAGCTGGCGCGTTCAAACCTCGCTCGGCGTGCCCAATGATTTCATTGACCGCCATGAGTTGGCGGCGCGTTTCCCCTCCATGAACGTGGCCGATATCGATGCCGCGATCCATGCCCCCCAGGACGGCTTCATCGATCCCCATGCCGCCGTCGTGGGCTTTCGGCGCAAGGCGATCAGCCTTGGGGTGGAATATATTCAGGACAGGGTTGTCGATATCGAGGTCGGCGGCGGCCTGGCCCGGCATGTGGTGCTGGGCTCCGGCGCCAAGGTCGCGGGCGATATCATGGTCAATGTCGCGGGCGCCTGGGGGCCGGAAATCTGCGCCATGGTGGGCATGGCGGTGCCGGTGGAACCGCTCAGCCGCAATACCTTCTATTTCGAAATCCGCGGCCAGGTCGAAACCATGCCCCTGACCAAGGATCCGGGCGGCATCGCCTTCCGCCAGGAGGGCGCCGGCTTCACCGCCGGGCAAACCGATACAAACGTGCCCTTTGGGTTCAATTGGGAGGTCAAGCACGAGATGTTCGAGGAGGTATTCTGGCCCGCCCTGGCGCACAGGGTGCCCGCCTTCGAGGCGCTGCGGGTCAAGCGGGGCTGGTCCGGGCATTACGCCTATAACCGGATGGACGGCAACACCATCATCGGCAAGTGGATCGGCGGCCTGGACAATTTCTACATCGCCACCGGGTTCACTGGGGCGGGATTGCAAAAGGGTCCTGCTATTGGACGCGCCATGACGGAATTACTCCTCGACGGCGGCTATCGGACGCTCGATCTCTCGCGCATGTCCTATCAGCGGGTGATCGACGACGAACCGCTATTGGAAATAGGTTTCTCGGCCTAATACCAAGGTGCGATGATAAAGACTCATATAGACGCATTACGAAGTCTTTCGGGTAGGAGCGTGTTGCGCCGTGGCACCAGTAGATCGGAAGAGCGTCG
>JAYGEB010000481.1:0-5745 GCA_046582595.1 Alphaproteobacteria bacterium
CGCCCGCGTGGTACAGCATGAATGCGATCACCTGGACGGCATACTCTATCCCCAGCGCATGACCGATCTGAGCAAGCTGATTTTTGACAGCGAGATGCGTCATGTCATCGCCGAACGGCGCGGCCAAGAGCAAGACGAACAAGATGAACAAGCGATGCGGGCGGCGCGTGCGGAAGCGGCGGAGGGGGCGGCATGACCGGGACCGGCGGCGAAGCCCTATTCGAAACCAAGCGCGCGATCCTTCGCGAAGCCCTGCGCGCGGCGCCGTTCGACGGCTGGTCGTCCACCACCCTGCGCGAAGCCGCCGCCGCGGGCATTGATGAAGCTCTGGCGGGCAAAGCCTTTCCCCAAGGGGCGAAACAACTGCTGGCCTATTTCATGGCAGAAGCCGACCGGGATATGGTGGCGGGCGCGGCCCGGCGCGGGCTCGGCCAGGGACCGGTACGGACGCGGATCGGCGCCATTATCCGCCTGCGACTGGAAAACCTGGCCCCCCACCGTGAAGCCATCCGCCGCGCCCTGGCCCTGCAACTGCTGCCCGGACGGGGGCCGGCCGCCATTGCCGGGTTGTATCGTACCGTCGATGCCATCTGGCGGGCCGCCGGCGACGACAGCACCGATTTCAATTTTTATACCAAACGCGCCATTTTGGCGGTGGTCTATGGCGCCACGTTGTTGCGCTGGCTGGACGACAGCTCCGAAGGCAACCGGGAAACCTGGGCCTTCATGGAGCGCCGCCTGGCCGGCGTCCCACGCCTTGGCAAGGCGCGCCGGCGGGCCGAAAAACTGCTGCGCCGCCTGCCCTCGCCGCTTTCACCCTTGGCGCGGTTGCGCCACGGCCGGAGCGGGTAGTTCAGACTGCATTGATAATGCATTAGCCGGATGGCGTTTTAATGACCCACTCCACCGTGTGACGCAGGACTTTACCCAGGGCCAGATCGAAGGCCCGGATGATATGCCCGATTTTCTTGCCCTCGGCCTTGATGGCCGCTTCGAACGTGCGCGAGGCGACGATCGCGCGCCGGGGCTGTTGCACCATTTTCGCATTCAGGCGCACCCGGATCGTCGGGATGCCGTCGGGGGTGAAATACTCCGCCTGAAATTCCCGCAATTCCGTATTCAGGTTAAAATCGGAGCGCAGGCCAATGGCCTTGCGGCCCACGGCGATAATGGCGCCGCTGTTTTCGAAACTCTCCACCAACAGGGTTTGCACCATGCGCGGGGCCCGTTCGGTCCAGCGCGCGCGGGCGAAATATTTCAACTCCGTCGGGCTGGCGCGCAAGGCGATGCGGTCAACGTCCAAGCCGCCCGAAGCCACCGGTTCCTCCACCACCAACTGCCAGGTGACCCGTGGCAGGCCGGCGGCAAAGGTGCTTTTCGGCGTCAGGGTATAAAGATTGGCCGGCGGTCCGGCCAAATTCGGTATCAGGCCTTCGCAGCCCGCCAGGCCGAGCGCCCCGAATGCCACGAAGGCCGGGGCCAAGGCCGTCAATATGCCGCGCCGCGTTTTCATCATCACCATCATTCCGTCTCAAAGCCCCCCTGCTGATCGCCAAAGAGGAAATATGCCGGATCGCTTTGCAAATCTTCGACCAGGCGCGATGCGGACGCGATCAACGCCCGCGCTTCTTCCAGGAACCGGGTCAGCTCCAACAGGCCGTCCGTGGTAAAGGCGGTGAGCCCTTCGCGGTTTTCCGATACCAGGGTTTGCATATCCTTGCCGACAGTTTCAAATTCCCGTGCCGCGGCCCGCAAATCCGCCAGGGTCCGGCGCACATCGCCCTCCAGCAAATCATCCACCGTGCTCAGGGTGCCCCTGGCCACGGACAGCGTGGCATCGGCGCCGTCGATCAAGCCGTTCAGGCGGCCCATGAGTTCGTTGGTTCTGGTGGCGATCTGCCGGATATCAGCGAACATCCGCTCGAATTCCGGACCCTGGCGAGCCAGGCGCGTGCTCAGATCATCCACGTTGGTCAAAATTCTGCCAAAGGCCCGCCGATTGTCATCGTTGACCAGCTTGGTCAGGGCTTCCACCAGGATGATGGCCCGGTTGATCAATTGCGGCGCGCCGGCGAAGAAGGCCTGAATGGCGGAACGCTCGGAACGCAGCGTCGGCGGCTCACCTCTCGGCCCCGGTTTTGGCGGCCCCGCCGCCGCCGTGCCGCCGCTCAGTTGAACAAAGGCGACGCCGGTGATGCCCTGCAATTCCAGCTTGGCCACGGTGTCGGCCTTGACGGGTGTGTCCTGGGCGACTTCCAGCCTGACCTGGACGCGGCCAGGGTCGTCCGGGTCGATCTTAATTTCCGTCACCACGCCGACGGGAATGCCGTTGTAGCGGACGTCGCCGCCGATCGACAGACCGGATACCGCTTCCTCGAAGGTCACGCGGTAATAGGCGTATTGCTGATCGATCTCGATCTTCGCCAGCCACAAAACGAAACCGAACGCGCCGGCGACGATGACCAGAATAAACGCTCCGATCACCACATGACTGGCTCTGGTTTCCATCTAGCCGCCAACCTCTTCCAAATCCGGCCGCGCCGCGCGGGCCCGTGGGCCATGGAAATATTCCCGCAGCCAGGGGTGCGCGTGGCGCAGCATATCGGCCATGGAGCCAACAACCAAGACGCGCTTTTCGGCCAGCACCGCGATACGGTCGCAAATAGCGTGCAGGCTGTCCAGATCGTGGGTGACCATGAACACGGTCAGGCCCAGATTTTCCTGCAACCGGCGGATCAACTGGTCGAAATTGGAGGCGCCGATGGGATCAAGCCCTGCCGTGGGCTCGTCCAGGAAGATCAAGTCCGGATCAAGGGCCAGGCTGCGGGCCAGGCCGGCCCGTTTGCGCATGCCGCCCGACAGCTCGGCGGGGTATTTGACGCCGGCCTCGGGTGGCAGACCAACCATGGCGATTTTCAGGGCCGCGATCTCGTCCCGCAGGCGCGGCGGCATGCCCAGATGTTCCTTCATGGGCACTTCGATGTTCTGCGCCACGGTCAGGGACGAAAACAAGGCACCGTCCTGGAACAGCACGCCCCAACGCCGTTCCACCGCCAACCGCTCCGCGCGGCCGACCCGGCCCAAATCCTGGCCGAACACCTCGATCCGGCCCTCCGCCGGCCGGTTCAGGCCAACGATGGTGCGCAACAATACGGACTTGCCGGTACCAGAACCGCCGACGATGCCCAGAATCTCGCCCGGACGCACCGCCAAATCCAGATCCTGGTGGATGATCTGATCGCCAAATTGGGTTTTCAGGCCCTGGATCCGGATGATCGGTTCCGCCATGCCTACACCCCCACGGTGGCGAAGAAGATTGAAAACATGGCATCGACGACGATGACCAGGAAGATACCCGTCACCACCGAGCGCGTGGTCTGCCGGCCGACGCTTTCGGCGCTGCGCGTGACGCGCAAGCCTTCAAGACAGCCGACCATGGCGATCAGAAAGGCGAACACGGGAGCCTTGATGATCCCGACCCAGAACGACCAGGGCGAAATAGCGCCCTGCAGCCGCTCCAGAAACAGGCTGGGCGAAATATCCAGGGCGCCCCAGCACATCAGCATGCCGCCGAACAGTCCCATCATGCCGGCAAAAACTGCCAGCAGGGGCAGCGTGATGACCAGGGCCAGGACACGGGGCAGCACCAGAACTTCGATGGGGTCGAGACCCAACGTGCGCATGGCGTCCACTTCCTCGTTCACCACCATGGAGCCAATCTCCGCCGTGAAGGCGCTGCCCGAGCGTCCCGCAACGACGATGGCGGTCAGCAATATGGCAATCTCGCGCAGCACCGAGACGGAGATCAGGTTGACCACGAATATCTCGGCGCCGAAACGCTGCAGCTGCGTCGCGCCCTGGTAGGCCAGCACGACACCGATCAGAAACGAGATCAGCCCGACGATGGGCAGGGCGTTTAGGCCAACTTTTTCCATATGATGGACCAGCGGCACCAGGCGCAGGCGGCTGGGGTGGCGCAGAGTGCCGGCCAGGGTTGCCAAGACCAGGCCCAGAAAGGCGATCTGTTGTTTCACCTCCTCCGCCACGTCGATGGCGCCCTTGCCCAGGTGGTCGAGCACGGCGACCGGGCCCGAGGATCGCGGCGGTTCGATTTCACACGGCTGATCGTTCGCCGCGACGGTTTCCAGCATGGCCGCGTGGGCCGGTGAAAGACCCGCGAAGTCCGCTCTGTTTCCCCTCTCCCGGCTCTCCTTCAGGGTGCGGTACAACAACCAGGCGCCGGCGGTATCCAAACGTTCCACCTGCCCCAAATCCAGGACCAGGGAGGCTGCACCCCGAGGCGCGGCGCCACGCAACAGGCGGTCCAGGTGCGTCACGTTGCCGGCATCCCAATGGCCGCCGGCCCGCAACAGGACGCCGCCGCCATCTTCCACCGCCATTTTCAACCAACCATCCGCCATGCGCCAGCGTGACATGGGGTGGGGTCGGCAGGCAAGATGGCAGCTTGTGAAATCGGCCGGCAAATCCGACTATATGGACCGCCTTGGACCTGATCGCCGTGAAAATAACTAAATTCGAGAACCCAAAATGCCTAAATTCGCCGCCAACCTGGCCATGATGTTTACCGAATTCGATTATCCCTACCGCTTCGCCGCCGCCGCCCGGGCCGGTTTCAAGGCCGTGGAAAGCCTGTACCCCTATGTCCGGAACACGCGGGATACGAAATGTTGGCTCGACGCCGGAGACCTTGAATTGGTCCTGATAAATATGCCGGCCGGCGATGGGAGCAAGGGGGAGCGGGGCCTGACCTGCCTGCCGGACCGCAAGGGGGAATACTGCGACGGCATCGGCCAGGCGGTGGATTACGCCCTGGCCCTGGGCTGTAAAAATATTCATTCCGTCGCCGGACTGGCGCCCGATCCGGGGCCGGAGAGGACCGCGTTTGAAGAGACCTATCGCGAGAACCTGGCCTGGGCGGCGGATCAATTGGCGCCCCTGGGGCTGAACCTGATGATTGAACCCATCAACGGCAAACGGGACGCGCCAGGGATGTTCCTGCAAACCACCGCCCAAGCGCGGGGCATCATGGCGGAATTGGGCAAACCAAACCTGCGCCTGCAGTTCGATGTTTATCATGTGCAAATCATGGAAGGTGATCTGGCGCGCCGGTTCGCGGACTGCCTGCCGGATATCGGCCATGTGCAGATCGCCAACCCGCCCGACCGCCGGGAGCCCGATGAGGGCGAGATCAATTTTCCCTACCTGTTCAAGGCGATTGACGCGCTCGGCTATGGCGGCTGGATCGGCTGCGAGTATAATCCCCGCGCCGGCACTTCCGCCGGCCTGGGCTGGGGCGTTGAATACGGCCTGAAGGTAAGTTAACGAGGATACCATGCGCTATTCGATGTTTTCCGTTCACGACCATTACCCCGAGGAAAGCCGCGGCGTCGCCGAGCATTATGGCGAAACCCTCGACCACATCGTCCTGGCCGAAGAGTTGGGCTATGAAAGTTATTGGCTGGCCGAACATCATTTCCACGAGTATGGCTCGGTGCCGAACCCGGCTGTTTTTCTGGCCGCCGCCTCGCAACGGACCACCCGCATCGGCCTCGGCGTGGCGGTCAGCGTGCTGCCGTTTCACCATCCCCTGTTGGTCGCGGAAGACTACGCCATGCTTGATGTGCTGTCCCAGGGGCGGCTGATCCTGGGCGTGGGCTCGGGCTATATCGCCCACGAGTTCGAGGGCTTCGGGGTGGCCGGCAAAACCAAGCGGGAGCATTTCGA
>JAYGEB010000009.1:0-5699 GCA_046582595.1 Alphaproteobacteria bacterium
TCATCGGCGGCGTTGCCTTCGTCGCCGCCTCCGCCGGTGGGATCGTCGCCATTCAGACCACCACCGTGGCCAACGCCATGCTTTTGTTCGCCATGGCGCCCTTTCTCACGGCGGTTCTTGGCCTCGTGGTCCTGCGCGAAGGCGTGCGCCGGGCGACCTGGATCGCCATGGCTGTTTCCCTGGTTGGCGTCGCCATCATGGTGACGGCGGGCGCGGCCAGGGGCCATTGGCTGGGCAATGCCCTGGCGCTGCTTTCGGCCCTGGGCTTTGCCGTTTTTACCATCACCCTGCGTTGGCGGCGGAGCGAGGACACAATCTCGACCGCATGGCTGGGCGGAATGTTCGGAATTCTGCTGTCGGGCGCCATATGCGCCGTCTCGGGGTTGTCGTTCATTTTGTCACCGGCGGATTTGGCCATCGCCCTGGCCATGGGAGTGTTTCAAGTGGGCGCGGGTCTGCTGCTCTATAGCCTCGGCTCGAAGGCGGTTCCAGCCGCCGAACTCGCCCTTTTATCCATGATCGAGGTCCTGCTTGGGCCTATTTGGGTTTGGCTGTTTCTGGGCGAAGGCGCCAGCCTCGGCACCGCTATTGGCGGCGCCATTCTACTGACGGCACTGGCGGGAAACGCCGTTTCGGGCCTGCGGCGGCGGCCCCTGCCCATATCGCTGGTCTAACCCGAAAGCTGGAAATGGCCTATGATATTGGCCGCAAGCAGCGGATATCGGCGGGCGCGGGGACGATCTAGAAAGGCGTATCGATGACCGACAAAAGGACCGACGCCATGACCGATCAAAGCCGCTGGCAGGCCGTGCAAGGGCGCGATGACGCCGCCGATGGCCGCTTTGTCTACGCCGTGACTACAACCGGAATTTACTGCCGGCCCACCTGCGCCGCGCGCCGCCCGCTGCGCCGCAACGTGCGGTTTTTCGACCTGCCGGAGGCCGCCGAGCAGGAAGGCTTCCGCCCCTGCAAGCGCTGCCGCCCGGCGGAAAGCGTCAGCCGCGACAGCCAGGTGCGAAAGGTGCGCGATATCTGCCGCTTCATAGACGCCGAACTGGAAATGGGCGCCGAGGGCAGTCCCTCGTTGGCGGCCATTGCCGCGAAGGTCGGGGGCAGCCCGCATCACCTGCAGCGCACCTTCAAGCGCCTGATGGGCGTGACCCCGGCGCAATATGGCGATGCCCGCCGCCTGCTCCGCCTCAAGGCCGGGTTGAAACAGGGCGAAAGCGTGACCAAGCCCTGTACGACGCCGGTTATGGCGCCGCCTCCCGCCTGTATGAACGCTCCAACGGCCAGCTCGGCATGACCCCGGCCAGCTATGCCAAGGGCGGACGGGGGGCGCGCATGGGCTACGCCATCACCCCTTCGCCCCTGGGCCGCCTACTGGTGGCGGCGACCGAACAGGGCGTCTGTTTTCTCTCCCTGGGCGAGGACGAACATCTGATCGCCGAATTGCACCGGGAATACCCCCTGGCCGAGATCGCCACGGACCAGATTGTCCTGGGCGAGTGGGTGCGTACCGTGGTGGATTATCTTGAAGGCGCCATACCGCATCCGAATTTGCCCCTGGACGTGCGAGGCACGGCCTTTCAGCGCCGGGTTTGGCAGGAGTTGATGCAAATTCCCGCCGGCGTCACCCGCACCTACAGCGAATTGGCGGAGACCATATCGGGCAAGGCATCCGCGCGGCGCGCCGTGGCCAGGGGCTGCGCCACCAACCCGGTGTCGCTGGTTATTCCCTGCCATCGGGTGATCCGGGGCGACGGCGGCCTGGGCGGCTACCGTTGGGGCCTGGAGCGCAAGCGCGCCCTGATCGCGGCGGAGCGGAAACAGGGGTTGGGATAACAACATTGCGAAAACACTGGATTTCCGGCTGCGTTGGGGCGGCTGACGGGTTATCCTCTTGCTGATGATTCTGCGGGAGGAAGCGCGATGCCGACCAAGCATGTATGTATTTGCGCCGGAGTGATTGCTCTGCTGGCGGCGGCTTCGGCGCAAGCCGGGACCAGGGGCGGCCTGTACGACATGAACGCCATGATCAACGAGGGGCACCCGTTCGCGGCGTCCGGCCGGGGCGTCATGCCCGCCGCGATGGCCCCGGCCCCGGCCATGACGCCCATCGCGCCGCCCGCGCCCACCCTGCGCTATACCCCGCCGCCCCGGCCGCCAATGGCAACGGCACAGGCGGGCGCGAAGACCCCGGCCCAACCTTACCGCCCCTTTGGCGAAGACACTGGCGGCGGCTGGTTCAACGGCTTCTATATTGCCGCGGGCGGCGGCGTGAACCTGCCCAGGGACCTGGACGGCGGCACGGCGGCGGGCGCCACCTTCAGCATTGCCTCCGATCCCGGTTTCCTGGTGCAGGGCGCCATCGGCACCCATTTGGGAGAGAACTTCCGCGTCGAGGCCGAGGCCGCTTACCGCATGGCGGACTATGACCAGGCCAGCGCCGGCGGCGTCACGGTCACCCCGGCCGGCGATTTGAAGATGGCCACGGGCATGTTGAACCTGTACTACGATATCGATCTGGGATCATTCAAGCCGTATGTGGGCGCCGGCGCCGGGGTGGCGCAAATCAAAAGCACCGCCATCACCATCGGCACTCTGGCGGTCGTCGAAAAGGACGCCACGGAATTCGCCTACCAGGCCATCATCGGCGTCTCCTATGAAATTTCCCGCGACTGGAGCATCGGCCTGGACGGCCGCTACCTGGGCACCTCCGACGAAGATGTCTCGGCCACCGCCGTGACCCTGAACGTCCGCTATAATTTATAGCCCGGATGCGGATACGGCCCTAAGGGCCGACGGCATAACTCAGGCAGTTTTCCAGGCTGCCGGCAAGTTGCCGCAAGATTTTGCCATAGGCATCCGGGCCGGGGACGATGCCGAGGCCAATGGGGTCCAGGACCGCGACCCGCACATCAAGACCCTCGATCAAGGTCTTGACGATATTGGCGGTGAATTCCGCCTCACGGAACAAACAACGCACCTTGCCTTCGCGCAAGCGTTGCCTGATCGCGGATATGCGCCGGGCGCCAGGTTTGCGGTCGGGCGCGATGGCGACGGCGCCGATGCCATTGGTGCGGAATCGGGCCTCGAAATATTGATAGGCGTCATGCAAGACCAGATACGGCAGGGCGCGCACGGGCGCCAACAGCCGGTGGATATCGGCCTCAAGGTCGCTTAGCCCGACAAGAACATTGTCGCCATTTCGCCGGTAGGTATCGGCCCGCGCCGGGTCCAGTTCACTCAAAACGGTAACGGCCTGGCGCACCATGGCCTGGGCGTTGCGCGGATCAAGCCAGATATGGGGGTCCATGACGGCGTCCGCGCGGTCTTTGTCTTCCGCGCCGCCCCAAATGCCGCCCCGCCGGACGGGCAGGCTGCGAAGCTCCGTGACTTCCGACAAGGTCACGATCCGCGCCCGGGCGGCAAGGTTGGCCAGGGGCTTTCGCAGATAACCTTCCAAACCGGGGCCAATCCAGAATACCGCGTCGGCGCCGGCCAGGGCGCGCGCCTCCGACGGGCGCAGGGCGTTGGTATGAGGATCGGCCGCCGCCGCCAGCAATAGCCGCGGCTGGCCGATCCCGGCCATGATGCCGGCGATCAGCGCGTGCACCGGTTTCAGGGTCACGACGACCTTGGGGGGGCTGGCGAAGGCGGGCGCGGCGCAAAGCAGCATCAAGCACGCCGCCAGGCAACGCATGATCATGCCGGCTTCAGGCGATGCGGGCGCAGGGCCTGATAATAGGGTTCGGCCTCCGCCAGAAGAGCGGTCAGATGTTCCGGCACCTGGCGCGGGGCCGCCTTGGCCGCGACGAAGCCGGTGGATTGTTCCACCGAGCCATACCAATGGGCCGCCCAGAGGCCGTCGCTGTCCCGCCGCCCCGCCGGCCAGGACAACATGGCCTCGTGGAAGGGAATGGCGAGGGCCGCGCACAAGGCCCGCAACATTCCTTCCGGGTCGCTCAGAACGTCATCGGCGTCCAACACCGGCGGGCGGCGGCCCTCGGCGTGGTGCACCGCTTCGAACAGCCGTTGCTGCTGGGCGAAGCCCAAATCCGCCAGCCTCACATCGGCCCGCTTGTCCACGTAGGACATCAGCACCCTGGCCGGATCGCGGATCAAAAAGGCGTGGCGCATACCGCTCAGACATTCAAGGTCCATGTGCGGCAATATGTGGTGGGTCATATGTTTTTGGTAGAATACCGCCTTGCCGTCCGGCACCGGGCCCGTGGCGCGGACCGCCACCGCCCGCCAATCGCTCTCATGGGACGCGATGATCCGCTCCGCCAGGGGATGGTCGAGGCCGGTTTCGGCCAGGTAATGGGCATAGAACGGCTCGTCCCATACGGCGCAGTCGGGCCGGTTTTCAAACGACCGCATCATGGCGGTCGAGATATTGCGGGGACCCGACCACATGGCGACGCGGACCGCCCCGTCCGCCATCATGCCTCCGCTTCCCGCTCGCACAGGTCGCGGTAGAGGCCTTGCAGCCGGGCCGTGACCGGGCCCTTTTCGGCGCCGATGACGCGCCCGTCAATCTCCAAAACCGGGATCAGGCCGGCGAAGGTACCGGTGACGAAGGCCTCGTCGGCGCCATAAACATCGATCAGGGAGAAATCCTTTTCGAACGCCTCGAGGCCATTGTCCCGGCACAAATCCAACACGTTCGCGCGCGTGATGCCGGCCAGGCAATAGCGTCCCGTCGAGGTCCAGACTTGGCCTTTTCGGACAATGAAAAAATGCGTCGAATTGCAGGTGGCGATAAAGCCGTGGGGGTCCAGCATCAGGGCCTCGTCCGCGCCCATCTTGTCGGCCTGGATGCAGGCCAGGATACAGTTTAGCTTGCTGTGGCTGTTCAGGCGCGGGTCCTGCACGTCCGGCGCGCCACGGCGCACATGCACCGTGGCCAGGCGCAGGCCGGCGCCTGCCACCGCCACCTTGTATTCCGGAATGATCACCACCGTGGGCGGGGTGATGGTCACCCTTGGGTGCTGATAGGGCGTCGACTTGACCCCACGGGTGACCATCAGGCGGATGTGGACGTCCGTCGCCATGCCGTTGGCCGCCAGCGCCGCCGCGATCCTGGCGGTCAATGCCTCCGGGCTCAGGCCGATATCCATGTCGATGGCCTTGGCGCCTTCATACAGGCGGTCCAGATGGGCCTGCAGAAACAGCAACCTGCCGCGATGCAGGCGGATGCCCTCCCAGACGCCGTCCCCCAGCAAGAAGCCTGAATCGAATACCGAAACCTTGGCCTCGGCGCGCGGAAACATCTCGCCGTTGATGGAGATCAGGATCTCGCCGTTGCGCGGATCCTCCAGATAATCATGGCTGCCGCCGGGCATGTTATAACCGGGCTCGAACTGAAATTAATGAGACCGAGTGGTTGAGACCGTTCTCCAAAAACGCGAAAAACGACCAATTGGCGCGACGTCCTCTCAAATCGTAAAACCCGGTAGACCGCCCCCCGGACGGCAACCCATTGTCATGCCCGGACTTGATCCGAGCATCCAGATGCTGCGCCGCCGCCGACGGGCCATGCGGCGCAATGGATTGCCGGGTCGGGCCCACTGCTGTCCGGTTTAACTTTAGATTTATTCCAGTTTGCATCAAAGGGCCATCTGCATTTGCGGCGTGGCGAGAGCGGGAGGGGGGTATTTTGGTGGCGGCATGAGCATCTGTTTGAATGATTT
>JAYGEB010000212.1:0-3683 GCA_046582595.1 Alphaproteobacteria bacterium
AGGGCGCCATGGCGAACAAAAGCATGGCGTTGGCCACGGTGGTGGTCTGAATGGCGCCTATCCCACCGGCTGATGCGGCGACGAAGGCAACGCCGCCGATGATGCCGGAAGGCCCCGCCGCGCGGATCGACCCCATGGGCCGGCCCCGGCTGCGCAGGGAAATGGCGATGAACAGCAGCAGCGTCATGGCGATGGAACGGTAGAAAAGTATTTGCCAAACCGTCGCGCCGTCGATCAGCCGAACGCCCAATCCGATGGTCGACCAGCATATGCCGGCGCCAAGCACCAGCAACAGCCCAAGGCGGTAAGCGGCCGCCGCCGGCCGGCCTTCCGGCGATTCAATATTGGCCCGCATGCGGCGATCCCATCTCTCAAAGCTCTTGCATGCCCACGGCAGTCTCACGTCGCCACGGTCTTGTCAAAATTGGCGCGGTCCTTGGGCCGGCCATGCCGGCGCGGCTGGCCGTTTGCATATGGCTTAAACCGGCGTCAATCGTTACCATCGGCGCTTATGAAAAACGCCGACGAGCAGCAGACAGTGCCGATGACCGCATTCGAGCGGGCCGGGCGCCAGCCGTTGATGCTGGGCCTGTTCCTGCCCCATCAACAGGGCGCGTGGAGCCCCTCGACGGCGCCGCGCCAGACCTCCTGGCATTTCGACTACAACGCGAAATGTGCCCGCAAGGCGGACCGCCTGGGCTTCGACCTGGTCTTTGCATTGGCCCAGTGGCTTGGCAAGGGCGGCTATGGCGGCGACATCAAGTTCCGCGAAAACGCCCTCGATCCCTTCATCGCCTCGGCCGGCCTGGCGCCGATCACCAAGAACGTGCTGCTGATCGCCACGGTGCATATTCTTTACGGCTGGCACCCGCTGCATCTGGCCAAATACGGCGCCGTGATCGACCACATGAGCGGCGGGCGCTGGGGCCTGAACGTGGTCACCGGCTATAAGGAAAGCGAATTCCGCATGTTCGGCCTGAAACCGATCGCGCACGACGAACGTTATGAAATGGCGGCGGAATTCACCACCATCATGCGGCGCCTATGGGCCGAGGACGAGGAATTGACCTACCAGGGCCGCTGGTGGCGGACCGAAGGCGCCTTCGTCGCCCCGAAGCCGGTGAACGGTTCCGTGGTCATGGTCAACGCCGGCTCCTCGCCGGCCGGCATCGACTACGCCACCACTCATTCCGACATTATCTTCGTCACCAGTCCGGGAGGCGCCGATCTGGCCGCGGCCTGCAAGACCCTGCCGGCCCATATCAAGCCGATCCGCCAGGCGGCGCGCGCCAAGCGGCGGAAAATCAAGATCATGATCAATCCGCATGTAATTTGCCGCGAGACGGAGCGGGAGGCGCGGGCCCAGTACCAACGCATCCTGGATGGCCGGGACGAGGCCGCGCTGGGCAATTTCGTCGCCGCCTTCCAGGGTGGCGATCAGGCCTCTTGGCGTAGCCATACAAAAGATCACTGGGCGGTCGGGGGCAACGTCCATCTGGTTGGCACGCCGGAGCAGATTGTCGAATGGTTTATCAAACTGAAACGGGCCGGCTGCGACGGCGTGCAAATCAACTTCTATGATTTCCTGCCCGACCTGGACTTTTTCGGCAAACGCGTGCTGCCCCTGCTGCATCAAGCCGGCCTCAGGCTTGCCGCGCCATGATTGATCGGTATATCCCATCGCCCGCTCCCCGGCCCAGGACAACGGACCGCATTCGTCAATGTAAACCGAACGTTAACCAGGCATCCGCTAACCTCCATCGCGGTGCCCGAAGGCGCCAGCCGGGCGCCGTTATTGGCGCGCCGGATATTCAGGGGCCCGAGGATCCAAGGACGTTTGGTTTGATTGAAATCCTGTTTATTGGCCGTGACGATGAAGCCGCGGCCATGCTGTTGGCCATCCTGGACCGTGACCGGTATGTCTTGCATAGGGTTCAGACCGTGGCCGCGGCCAACAATCTGCTAGCCGAGCGGCGCTTCGACGCCCTGATCATTGATTTTGACGATGCCTCCTCCGGCCCCGGCTTTGATTTGGCGCAGTTATTGGGGCTTTTTCTTTTTGTGCCGACCATTGCGCTCCTGCATCAATTCAACCCCGAAATGGCCATACAATTGGTTCAGTTCGGCGCCCAGGACAGTCTGGTCAAATCGGAATTGAACCCCGAGCGGCTCGCCGTCAGCATCCAATGCGCCATCAGCCGGGCCCATATGGCGCATTATGACAGCCTGACGGGATTGCCGAACCGGGCCCTGCTGTTTGACCGGCTGACCCACGCCATCAACCAATCGCGCCGCTACGATCAGGAACTCGCGGTGCTGTTCATCGATCTGGACCGGTTCAAATTCGTCAACGACACAATGGGACACGAGGCCGGGGACACGGTTCTGAAAGCGGTGGCCGGCCGCATCCGCGAATGCCTGCGCGATAGCGATACCGTGGCCCGCCTGGGCGGCGATGAGTTCCTCGCCCTGGTGACCAATTTGGACCACGCCGTTTCGGCCGCTACCGTGGCCGCCAAGATTGTTGAAAGCGTTTCCCAACCAATCAAAATCGGCGGCAACGCCGCCACCGTCTCGCCCAGCATCGGTATCGCCCTGTTCCCCGATGACGCCGAAGACGCCGACGAATTGATGCGCTATGCCGATGCCGCCATGTACCAGGCGAAACAGGCCGGTGGGCAATGCCATCAATTCTACCGGCCCGACATGAACCGCGCCGCCCTGCGCCGCATCGGCCTGGGCGTCGCCCTGCAACGGGCCATCCGCGACGACGAGTTCGAGTTGCATTACCAGCCGCAAATCGACCTGGACAGCGGCCTGGTGGTTGGCCTGGAGGCGTTGGTCCGCTGGCGGCACCCGGAACGGGGCCTGATACCCCCCGATCAATTTATTCCCCTGGCCGAGGAATTGGGCCTGATGCCCCCCCTGGGCGATCTGATCCTGGGTTTGGCCTGTAACCAGATCGCCGAATGGCGGCGGCGGAATTTACCGGTCCTGCGGGTGGCGGTTAATCTTTCGGCCCGGCAGTTCAATCAGGATGATTTGCAGGAGCATGTGGAAGGCTGGATCGCGCGAACCGGGCTCGACGCCTCGCTGCTGGAACTTGAACTGACGGAAAGTTCCATCATGCAGGATCCTGAAGCCGCCGCCGACATTCTGGGCCGGCTCAGCCAGACCGGGGTGCGGGTTTCCATCGACGATTTCGGCACCGGTTACTCATCACTGGCCTATTTGAAACGTTTCCCCTTGGATGCCCTGAAGATCGACCGCTCCTTCGTCCACGACGTCACCTCCGATGCCTCCGATGCCGCCATCGTCCGCACCGTGATTGCCCTGGCCCAAAATCTGGGTCTGCACGTGGTGGCCGAAGGCGTGGAGACGGCGGAACAATTGGCCTTCTTGCGCGCCAACGGCTGCCAATTCGCGCAAGGTTACTATTTCAGCCCGCCCATCCCGGCCGACGAAGTGTTCGCCGTGATTACCAGGCTGGAACGCCATGTCACGGCCCCTGGTGGCGTTCCCATGAAAGCCTGAGCGCGACGGAGCCGCCGTTGATCGGCGAATTATTTCCCTTCATTAACGGGAAATTCACGGCTGGCCTCCATGATGCCCCGCATCAATGGTCCGCGCCTTCCGCGCATGACCGAGACTTCAGGGCCGTGACTTCCAGGCCGAGAAATCCA
>JAYGEB010000224.1:0-15409 GCA_046582595.1 Alphaproteobacteria bacterium
TACTGCTTAAATGAGTCGGAACACTAGCGAGTGATGCAAATGAAGAAAATCAGCGTCAGTTGTTGACAAGGCGGCAAGATTTACGCGTTCTATTTGAGACATTTCAGCCATTTAAATTTCGCCGTACATGACAGGCAAGTATTGAAGAATTAGGGCTGACCGGCCTCACTGATACAAAGCCATTGGTGATGATTGAGAAAGCGATCAACGAAAACCAAATGGCTTTGATTGAAGCACGAGATGTGGTTGATGGGCTGCGGAGCCAGTTGAACGATTTTCACGGTGTGTTCTCGAGTATTGTCGCTGGGCTCGGAAAAATTGGATTTCCAGAACGAGTATTTGAAGCAGATCAAGGTTGCTTGAGCATTCTGATACCCAGATTTGGTATCAAAGATGATCTAGCGAATTTTGCCGCTGAGATGAAATTATTTGATCGCGATGTTGGCTTCATATCTGAACTGGCAACCGGATCACAACCAGTTAGAAAGTTAATCGAACTATCAACATCCAGTCCTTGGGTGCTTATTGGAGTGCCAGGAGCCACGGTTTTGGTATTTCTTCAAATCGTCGTAGCAATTCAAGATATTCGCCTAAAAACCACAGAATTAAAAAACGCAATGGATGTCTCTCAAAAGGCGGGCTACCCAAAACAGATCTTGGACGAGATGAAATCTGAACATGATGCAGTCGTTGGCAAAAAGCTCGAAGAACTGGTGAAACAGCTGATGAACGAGTACAGCGAAAATTCAAAGAGATTGGGGACGGAAATAGAAAAGCCCTTGGGGGATGCAGGTGGTCGCATCGCGACAAGAATGGACCACGGTTACCAATATGAAGGCGATGTTAAACACATTGCTGAAGATCCTGACAAGGAACTTGATGAACATGAGCTGCAGCTTGCTGGTGTCGCTGCTGCTGTCAGAGACCTGACTGAGAAAATTGAATATTCTGAAATCACTTCTCAACCAGTTCTCGGGTTGCCGCCGCCGGACTACGAAAACCGTGAGGATCCGTAGTATTCTGAGAAATATATGTGTTTCAGAGACAGTTCACTCAACTTCCGGAAATGTCGCCGCCACATCCGCCAAGCGGAGGAAGAACATCAGAGGATCGTGCTGGGCGCGGGTGAAGCCTAGGCTCCCGTAGAAACCGGCGACGCCGTCGTCCTTGGCCTGGACGGCGATGACGGCGATGCCGGCGTGGCGGGCGGCCAGAATGGCGGTGTGGATGGCTTCGCGGACCAGGGCCTTGGCCAGGCCACGGCCCTGGTGGGCCCGGTCCACGGCCAAGCGGCCCAATAGGGCCAGGGGAATTTCCGTGGGCATGCCGTGGCGGTGTTTGCCGCGCAAGGTGGAGCGCAGCATGGTACCGACGGTCAGACCGAAGAAGCCGACGACACTGTTGCCGCCGTCCTCGCATAGAACAAATGTGCGGGTTACGCCCTTCGCCTCGTTGTCCAGGGCGCGCTCCCGCAGCCATTCGTTCATGGCCTCGTCGCCGCAATCGAAGGGGTTCAGATCATGGGACGGGCGGATTGGCTCGGGCTTGCGGTAGGCCATGAAATGGCCGTCCGCTCATTCGCCCCAGGGCTGCTTTTGGCGCAGGAAATCGCGGAGTTTCTCGTTTGGCCGGGCCGGCGCGTCGAGATAGTCCATGAACTTGTCAAAGGCGTCGCCGTCGAGAACGAAGATGCGTTGATCATACAGCACCTGTTCCGCCGCCTTCAGGGATGCCGAGACCATGAATTCCGTGCGGCTTTTGCCCGAGGCGCTGGCCGCCTTGTCAATCACGGCCCGGTGGGCTTCCGAGATGCGCATTTGCGTGGCGACGGTCATGGGTTTTGCCTCTGGATGGATCTGAAATCTAGCTGTATATACATTGTATACTTAAATAATCGCGCTGCCGCAAGCGAGGCCGGATACCTTTTTTTCTCCTTCGTATCTCCGGGGAAAAGTCTCTAAAGCCGAGGCAGGTCTTCCTCCGCCATCAGCATGGCGACGGCCTGTTGAAAGGCCTCCACGGTCCGGTCCCGTTCGTCATCGCCGTGGGTGGCGGATATGACGCCGCCGCCGGAGCCGGAGATATCGACGCCGCCGGTCAACAAGGCCAGGCGCAACTTGTTCATCAGGCCCGGCGGTTTCGACTTCAGATCCTGATAGGGGATGGCCAGCGGATCGAAATTCAGCGGATCGATGGCCAGGCCGGCGCCGTTCATGAAGATGAAGAAACTGGCCTGCTGGCCATAGGCCGCCCAGCCCAGGCCCGCATCGGCGAAGACTTGGTTCAGCCGCGGCCGCAATGCGGCGCCAAAGGCCGCCGCCCGCTCCGTGGCATCGGTTTCGGCGATGATCTCCAAGGTTTTGGCCCCGGCCGCCGCCGACAGGGGATTGGCATTGAAGGTTCCGGGGTGATGGATTTTTTCGAAGGACCCATCGACGGCCGCCTGGAAATCCAGGTGATCGAGAATGTCGGCCCGTCCGGCCACCGCGCCGCCCGGCAGGCCGCCGGCCAGAATTTTTGCCAGAGTACTGAGATCCGGGCGCACGCCCAACAGGCCCTGGGCGCCGCCGGGATGCACGCGAAAGCCGGTCACCACCTCGTCCATGATCAACAAGACATCATGCTGTTCGGTAATCTGGCGCAATCGCACGACGAAATCCGGCGCCAAGGGGACCAGCCCGCCGCCCGCCCCCGTGGGTTCCAGAATGACGGCGGCGATCCCGGAATCATTCTCCAGAGCCTGGGCCACGGCGCCGATATCGTCCGGGTCCAGCAGTACGACCTGGGCCGCGACCTCCGGCAGCACGCCGGGGCTCGCCGTGCCGTCGAAATGGCCGCTGACGCCAAAGGCCATGTGATCATGCCAGCCATGGAAATGGGTGCGGAAACGGGCGATACGGTTGCGGCCCGTATAGGCCCTGGCCAGGCGCATGGCCAGCAGGGTGGCCTCGGTCCCCGACGCGGTGAAGCGGATGCGTTCGGCCGAGGGCATGAGATTTCGCACCGACGCCGCCCACGCCACCTCAAAAGCGTGCGAGGAGCCGAAATGAGTGCCGGCCGCCAACGCCTCCTGGATACAAGCCTCGACCTCGGCGTTCCGGTGGCCGAGCATCAAGGCCCCGTGACCACCGAAATAATCCACGTATTCGTTGCCATCCGCATCCCATTTTCTTGGGCCCAGGGCGCGTTCAACATAAATGCCGTACGGCAGGGTATGGCGGGAATCATGGGTAATGGCCGAGGGGAAGTACGCCCCGGCCCGTTCGGTCAGGGCCAGGGATGCCGGCGTCCGCCGCACGTATTCATTCTGGATCGGTGAATTGCTTAACATCTTGGCGCTCATCGGGTTCATCTAGGTTCCCGTGATGTTAGCATCCCCCGTCTCCCGGCAGGCAGAAATTCAACCACGCCATGGCGGAACGTGGCGGACTGTGGGTTCTGGTGGGTGATGGGCTGGGTTTGCGCTAATGGAGAGATCGGCTCATGGCGGGCGCCGGTCCGCGCCATTCCGGCCTGGGGGTGGGCGGCATTCCGCATACCGTGCATGAAATGCGGATCGAAAAAATGCTGGTCATCAAATCGGCGGAGCTTTAGATATTTGATATGAACGAGCATGCGGCGATAGGCGAGGAGTTTCGCAACGATGGCCGCGGCAACAAGGCGTTGCCGCCTGGCTTGATCAAGGAATTGTCACGGCAAAATGACGCCAAGGCGTGGATTTCCGTGATCTCGCTGGTCGCCGTGCTGGCCGCGGCCATTGCCGTGGCAATGGCATGGTGGACGCCATGGGTGGTCGTGCCGGCACTTTTGATTATCGCTTCCCGGCAGCAGGCCTGTTTCGTGCTGGCCCACGATGCCGCCCATTACCGGTTGTTCACGGACCGCCGGCTGAATGACATCGTTGGCCGCGCCCTGGCCGCGCCGGTGGGCATTTCCATGCGCACCTATCGCGTCGTGCACAGGCTGCATCACAATCATCTTTATGGAACTCAGGACCCCGACATCCCCTTGCACGGCGGTTATCCGCGGGGGGCGTGGTATTTGATCAGGAAACTGTTGGGAGATTTGACGGGTAGGACGGCGCCCAAGACCTTCGCCTATTTTCTCGGCGCGCCCGCGATCAACGATGACGCGCCGGGATCCAGCCGGCCGCTGCATGATACCACGCCGGCGCTGCGCCTGGCGGCGCGGCGGGACCGCTGGCTGGTGGTGGGCTTTCACCTGGGCGCGCCGCTTCTGGCCCTGGCGTCGGGCCACCTCATGGCCTATCTGATTTTGTGGCTTTTGCCGTTGTGTACGGTGCTGCAAGCCTTGCTGCGCTTTCGCGCCATCTGCGAACATGGCGCGGTCAGGGATGAGCATTCGCCCCTGTTGGCGGCGCGGACCAATCTGGGGCCGGCCTGGCTGCTGTGGTATCTTTTCCCCTTCCATGTGAACTATCACATCGAACACCATCTCTATCCCGCCATACCGCATTACAATTTGCCAACCTGCCATTCCGAACTGCGCCAACGCGGCCTGTTGGAAACGGCCGAGGTTCGCGATATTTTCACCACCACCGCAATGATCTTCGCCGATCGGCCACCCGCCGCTTGAGACCGGCAGGGCAACGGCAGCAGAACATGCCGGCGGCAAGGCGGCGCCCGCCGGCGAAACCGTCGAGGGTGGTGTTTTGTTGCCGCCGCGTTCCAGGCGGCGTAAACTGGCGTTTTTTACAGTAGGCCGCGCCTAGTTCATGTCCATTCCCGCCCCCCTCGACCAATTCAGCGCCACCGTGAAACCGGAGTGGATCGACCACAACGGGCACATGAACATGGGCTATTACATGGTGGTTTTCGACTTCGCCACCGACGAGTTCATGGAATTCGTGCAATTGACCCGCGCGCACCGCGAAAAATACCAGGTCACGACCTTTTCCCTGGAGGGCCACATCACCTATAACCGGGAAATCGGCGCGGGCGCGCCCCTGCGCTTCACCACCCGGTTGCTGGATTTCGATGCCAAGCGGCTCCACTATATCCACCATATGTACCATGCCGGGGAAGGTTATTTGGCGGCGACCAACGAACTGATGAGCCTGCATATCTCCCAGGAGACCCGGCGTTCGGCCCCCATGAAACCAGACATTTTGAATCGCTTGGCCGCAATCAAGCAAGCCCACGGCGTCTTGCCGGAAAATCCCCATACGGGACGCATAATCGGCCTAAAGTCGCGGGCAACGACGAATATCTGACCATGGAAAAGCGGAATATTCCAATGGGATCAAGGCCCGCGGCAGCGCCTTGAATTTTGATTGCCAGGATTGTGCAGAACCTATATGGAACAAAGCGGTAGGGGCGAGATCGCGCGGCGGCAAGTACCCCTGAAGTCTCCCGGTCAAGAGATAATTGTCCTATTTCGGGACGCTCGTTTCGATCTGAAACGAGACTCTGCGGCAGGTGTCGGGATTCTTTACAGTTTGGAAGTCTTAAATTTGTGTGAATCTTTCTAAGTCCTTGATTTTATTAGAGTCGAGAATCTTGGCACGATACTTGCGTACTAATTGGCAAGATCAAGATACGATTACCGGATGAGGGCTAATCCGTGACCGTTTCGACGGTATCTACGTGAGGGTAGAATGAAGTTTTGTAGGAAACATAATGTACCGCAAAGGGCGTCGTTGGACGGTCGGGCGGTCGGTTGCGAAAGCCGCCCCGAAAGGGGACGAGCGGACTCGTTCCTGCGCATGATAGCAATTGGCAGATACGCCGCGCGGGCGGAAAGGTTTCACATGGGCCACAGTATCGTGAAAGTGACGGCCTTGGCGGCGGTCATGACGTTTGCCATGGCCTCGGCTCAGGCGACACCCAACATCGACGGTAATGTCGGTGGCGTGGGCGATGACTACTCCCATGCCTATGCCCTGCAATTTGATATCGAAAACGGCGCCAGCGGCGTTGAAGGCGCGGAACTCCTTATGGACCTGACGGACAGAAAATTGTCGGTCGGTCTAAAACTTGGAGCGAACTTCGCCGACAATACATTTGGCAGCACGGCGGCAGCCGACTGGGATCCGATTAAGCGGTTCTACGAAAAAATGTCAGGCAGCGAAACGTGGGCATTTTCCAATCTGGGGTTCAACGATGAATCTATTCCCAACATCGCCATTAGCTTTAACTATTTTGAACGCGATGGCGGCAAGAATCCGGAACTGACGCATCAATCGTTTATCGAATCGCTGTCAATTGCGGGTATTGGCTCCGGCGCGCTGATCGATAAGGGCGTTGTAAGCACCAGCCTGACCAGCGAACAGCAGGAGCTGGTTGGCAATTTGTTCCAATTTGATACATCCCTT
Source organism: Alphaproteobacteria bacterium (assembly GCA_046582595.1). Classification (GTDB taxonomy): domain Bacteria; phylum Pseudomonadota; class Alphaproteobacteria. The sequence continues at coordinate 6,335 of JAYGEB010000224.1, forward strand.
GCATATAATTATCAACATGCAAGCCAATATTTTGCCACGAGGGCCGAATGCGGTACGATTGAACAGGGGCAGAAATCCGAGCAGATCTGTTCGCCGGTAAATTTGAACAACAACCCATATGACCCTGAAAACTCCGAAGACCCTAATCAGCTTTTCGATGGCGACGGCAACTACAATTACGATTTCGAATTGGTGGATGACGAAGAGTGGATCCCGGAAATCATGTATGAGTATTCGATTGATCTGACGGTTCTCTCGTCATTACTCGCCACGGCCGGCCACGATACGACGGCTTTGGACGAATTCGGCGCCGATAATTTTCATGATTACGCCAAGCAAAGTGGGTTGATCCACCTTTCGCCCATGAAACTTGCCGGCGACGGCACGTTATACAGCACGGATTGGCCAACCTGTCCCAACGGCTCGGCCATTCCGGAAAATGGCTCTCCCTGTTCCACGACGCCGGGCGCGCCGCCTCCCCTGGAAGTTCCCGAGCCCGGCACATTGACCGTCTTCGGTTTGGGTTTGACCGGTTTGGCCGTGATGCGCCGCCGCCGCAAACTAGCGGGTGCCGCCAAGTAGAATGGATCAGCTCCCGGCATTAAGACGGGGCGGTCGAGATTTCTGGTAGCGTCCCGGTTCATTCTTTAAAAACGGGACATTAAAAAAAACGCGGAGCTTAGGCTCCGCGTTTTGCTGTGCGATCGTGGCTGATCCGGCCATTGTGTCGATCATCCCGTTCCACAACAGATTCAGGATATCCGTCATGTCCCGCATACCCGCCCTCCAACCCTCCGAAATGAATTCCGAACAGCGCCGCTTTCACGACAATATCGTGGCCGGGCCCCGTGGCGGCATGGGCGGCCCCTTTCAGGCCTGGATACACAGCCCCGAATTCGCCGACCGCGCACAAATGCTTGGTGAATATTGCCGCTTCAACAGCGCGCTGGAGCCGCGCCTGTCGGAGCTGGCCATTTTGATCACGGCGCGAAAATGGACGGCGCAATTTAAATGGTTCGCCCACGAACCCATGGCCCTGAAGGCCGGGCTTACCGCCGCCGTCATCGCCGATATCCGGGAACGCCGGGAACCCAGTTTTGACCATGCCGACGAGGCCGCCGTGCATGCCTTCTGTTTGGAACTGCATGGCGAAAACAGGGTTTCCGATGCCACCTATGGCGAAGCCAAGGCGCAGTTGGGCGTACAGGGCGTCGTCGATCTGGTGGGCGTGCTGGGCTACTATGTTCTGGTTGCCATGACCCTGAATGTGTTCGAGATGCCTTTGCCCGATGGCGTCGCGCCACCCTTGGCGCCCTAACGCCGGGTGCCAATAACAAGCGGTCGGTAATTCATGTCCCGCTTCCGGCATTAATGTATATTGTTTTCAGCCCGAGAAAATTTCAATCGGCTCGGGCCGCGGGAGCGTTTGCTTCAATTGTTCTATGTTTAGAAATCCCGGCGCATTTGAACAGAACCCGCCAAGCACTGTATATACGGTTCTCGAATCATACAGAGGAACTGGTCGGAAACCTCCATGCTCACTCGCCAAAAAATGGCCGTGTTTATTTTCGCGGCGGCCGCCATTGCCGCGTTGATACTGACTGGCGCCAATTCAGCCTCGAGAGCGGCAGCCACGACGGGCGAGACTTCTAGCTTTTACGAAAACGCCCTGATCCGATTCAATAAGAAAGATTTCGCCGGGGCCATCATCCAGTTACGCAATGTCTTGCAAAAAGACCCGGCCAATTTGGCGGCGCGCATTCTAATGGGAAAATCCCATGTTCGCGTGGGCGCGGCCGCGTCGGCCGAAAAGGAATTGGAATTGGCCCGCAAGGCCGGCGCCGATGAAGAACTGATCATCGAAGATCTGGCCAGGGCCTATATTCTTCAGCGCAAATTTGAAGAATTGCTGGAAAACATAAGGCCTGGAAACCGCTCTCCCAGTATCGAGGCGCAAATCCTCACGGCCCGGGCGTTGGCTAACTATGAACATTTACGCTACGAAAAAGCCATGGCGGAGTTTGAACAGGCCATTGCGCTGGCGCCGGGACGTTCGGCGCCCTTGCTGGGGCAAGCCAGAATTCTGATGCGCCAGGGAAAATTGGCCGAAGCTGAAATAAAAGTCAAAGCCGCCGAAAGTCTGAAAACCGGCTACCCTGACCTGTGGTATATCAAGGGGGAACTGCACCGGGTAAAAAACGAGCTGGAAGCCGCCGTCGCATCCTATGGAAAGGCCATAAAGGCAATTCCCGGTCATTTGCCGGCCCGGCTCAAGCGCGCGGTTGTTTTGATCGAGTTGGGCCGCCACGGCGAGGCCGTTCCGGATTTGGACTATATCCGCCGTTTTGATCAAGACGATCCCCAGACCTCCTATCTGGAGTATCTTATCCACGACCGCATGGGTGAAAATCGCAAGGCCCAGGCCAGCTTGAGGAGAACCGACCTTATTATCCGCAATCTTAATCCGGAATATATCCGCTCGCACGGTCCGACGTTGCTGCTGTCCGGGGTTGTGGCCCACGCCCTGAAAAAGATGGACGAAGCGCGCTTCTACCTGAACGAATATATCAAACTGGTGCCCAACCACCCGGGCTCGCGCAGGATGCTTGGCGGTATTTTGGTTAAGCTCAATCGAGCAAAACAAGCCATCGAAATTTTACGCCCCAATCTGGTCATGGCCCCCAACGATTGGCAATCGTTGGCCTTGTTGGGCGCGGCGCTGACCCGGAATGGCGAAACCGCGGAAGCCACGAAGGCGCTTCAAAAGGCCGTGGAGGTCATGCCGGACCGTCCCACCTTGCATACCCGCCTGGCGCTGAGCCGTATCGCCGGCGGCCATGACGAGGTGGCCGTGGAAGACCTGGAGGCCGCGTTGCGGTTGAGCCCGAAGGCCGTAAAACCGGCCATATTGCTCGGCATGGTCCACCTTCGCCTACGCAACCATGACCGGGCCGCCGCCGTTGCCCGGCGCATGATCGAGCGGAATGGCGATAGCCCCGATGCCTATAATTTGTTGGGCGGCGCGCGGTTGGGACGCGGTGATCGCCGCGCCGCGCGGGAAAGCTTCGAGAAAGCTCTCTCCTTGGCGCCGGAGTTTGGTCCGGCACGGTCCAACATTGCCCGCCTCAATGTAAATGAGGGCAAGCTGGAAGCTGCAAGGCAAAGTTATCAACAGATGTTGCGCTATAAGCCCCAGGCCATCGCCCCCATGGTCGCCTTGGCGTCCATTGCCGAGACGGAAGGCGATCTGGCGCTGGCGATCCGCTGGATGGAAAAAGTCGGCGGCTTCAAACGCAAGGACGTGCAATCGCAACTTCGGTTGATCACCCTGTACCATAGGGCCGGACGGTCGGACTCCGCCCTCGTCCTGGCGGTCCGGATGAAGCAGGAATACGCCTCGAACCTGAAGGTTCTGGCCGCCGTGGGCGGCACCGAACTGGAAACCGGTGCAATCCAGGCCGCCGTCAAGACGTTCCGGCGGATGGCTAATATGCGGCCTGATTCGGCCTCGGACCTGCTGAGTATTTCCCGCCTGCAAATCAGCGCAAGGGATTATGAAGGCGCTTTCAATACCTTGCGCCGGGCCGTCTGGGTGGAGCCCGGCAATTATCCCGCGCAACAGGAAATCATCAGACTGGAAATTTATCTTGGCCGGCTGGACGAAGCGCAGGAACGGGCCGAAGATTTGCTGCTGGTCATGCCCAACAGCGGCATCGGTGAACGGCTGCGCGGCGATGTGATGATGGCCCGCAAGGACTATCCCACCGCCATCAACGACTATCAAGGCAGCATCAATCGGGCGGGTGGTAACTCGGCGCTCGCCATTCGAATTTATCAGGCCCGTTTCAGCGCCGGCCTGCGGGATGAAGCCATCAAATCGCTTGAAACCTGGGTCGAGGGGAACGGGGACGACTTCGCGGCCCAGCGTATCCTGGCGGCGGGTTATATCAGCATGCAGCGTCTGCCGCAGGCGATCCAGGCGCACGAGAAAATGATTGCCAACCGCCCAAATGATCCGAAACTACTCAACAATCTGGCCTGGCTGTACCAACGGACAGGCGACAAGCGGGCGCTTTCATTCGCCCGGCGGGCTTACAAGAATGCCCCCAAGGACCCTTCGGCGACGGACACCCTGGGCTGGATATTGGTGCAAGGCGGGCAAGCGGCGCGGGGCCTGAAATTGCTGCGCCAAGCCAATGCCCGAGCCGCCCGTCGGCCGCGCATCCGCTATCACATGGCCGTGGCCCTGTCGCAGTTGAAGCGTCTGGACGAGGCCCGCGAGGAATTGAAGGCCGTCCTGCGGGCGGCCCAAAAGAGCGACCCCGAATTGGTGCGGGAGGCCCAAGAATTGTCGGATTCCTTGGGCAAATAGTCCGACATCGAAAACAACGGGATTCACCGTGCGGTGGGCAACTGACGAAAACCCGGCGCCACGTTGTCCCGACAATCCCGCACGGTCACGGATTGTACACGGGCGGCCGGCGGGCCCATGCGGCAACGCGCCAACATGGTTTCCACGTCCGCCGCCGGTCCCGATACGACGGCCTCCACGCGGCCGTCATTCCGGTTTCGCACCCAGCCCCGCAATCCCAGTGCGGCGGCCGTCTCGACGGCCCAGCCGCGGTACCAAACTCCCTGGACACGGCCTTGTATGATCACCCGGACAGTACGCACGGGGTCGGTCATGGGGACGCCTATTCAAATTCCAAAATAACGTCGTCCACCGCAAGGCTGTCGCCGGGCGCCACCTTCAGGACGGCGATGACGCCGTCACGCTCGGCGCGCAGAATATTTTCCATCTTCATGGCCTCGACCACCGCCAGGGCCTGGCCGGCCTTGACCTCCTCACCCTCGCTCACGGCCACGGAAACCACCAGGCCAGGCATGGGGCAGAGCAGATATTTCGAGGTATCGGGCGGCGCCTTGATGGGCATCAGGGCGGCCAGTTCGGCGGCCCGCGGCGTGCGCACCTTTGCCAAGGCCTCCACCCCGCCATGATGCAGACGGTAACCGTCGGCCTCCGGGTCCGTCTGCATGACGACATCGCGGCCATTCACGCTGCCCCGGAACAGGTGTTGTCCGGGGCGCCAACCGCCGCGCACGGCGATCAGGCGTCCGTCCAGTTCCACGTCAACGCCATTCTCCACATCCTCCACCCTTACCCGGTGATCCACGTCATCCAGGCTAACCACCCAATCCGCGCCGAAGGTGGGGCGGTAACCCGCCACCTGTCCATCGATGGCGCCGTCACGGCGGGCCCGGCGGCGATGCAGCAGCACCGAGACCGCGACCAGCCTATCGAGCATATGGCCCTCGCGCGGCGCGCCGGCAAATCCGTCGGGAAATTCCTCTTCGATAAAGGCCGTGCTCAGGCGGCCATCGGCGAACCGGGGATGGTTGATCAGGGCGGAAAGAAAATTCATGTTATGGCTGATGCCGCGCACATAATAGCCGTCCAGGGCCCCGGCCATGGCGTGGATGGCGCTGGCCCGGTCCGGACCCTTGGTGATCAGCTTGGCGATCATGGGATCATAAAACATGGTGATCTCGGAGCCCTCGGCCACGCCCGTATCGATCCGTACGGTGTCATCCTGCAAGGGCGGTTGGCAGCGCACAAGACGCCCGGTGGAGGGCATGAAATTGCGCCGCGGATCTTCGGCGTACAAACGGCATTCGATGGCCCAGCCGTCGGCCTGAACATCGTCCTGGCGCAACGTCATGGCCTCGCCGGCGGCAATGCGGATCATCTGTTCCACCAGATCCACGCCGTAAACCATTTCGGTGACCGGGTGCTCCACTTGCAGCCGGGTGTTCATCTCCAGAAAAAAGAAATTGCGCTCCTTGTCGACGATAAACTCCACGGTGCCGGCGGAACGGTAGTCGACCGCCCTGGCCAAGGCCACCGCCTGGGCGCCCATGGCCCGGCGCGTCGCATCATCCAGGAACGGGCTGGGCGCTTCTTCCATGACCTTCTGATGGCGCCGTTGGATGGAACATTCCCGCTCGCCAAGATGGATACAATTGCCATGGCCGTCGGCCAGCACCTGGATTTCAATGTGCCGGGGCTGTTCGATAAACTTTTCGGCGAAGATGCGGTCATCGGCAAAGCTGGAATTGGCCTCGTTGGCGGCGGATATGAAGCCTTCCCGCGCCTCGGCCTCGTTGTAGGCCACCCGCATGCCCTTGCCGCCGCCGCCCGCGGACGCCTTCAGCATCACGGGATAGCCAAGGTCTTTGGCCACCCGCGCCGCATGGTCCGCATCCGACAGAACTTCCAGATGGCCGGGCACGGCGTTGACACCCGCCGCCGCGGCCAGTTTCTTGGAGGCGATTTTGTCTCCCATGGCCTCGATCGCGCCCACGGGCGGGCCGATAAAAGTCACGCCCATATCACCCAGATCTCTGGCAAAGGCCGGATTTTCCGACAAAAAGCCGTAACCGGGGTGGACGGCCTCGGCGCCACTGCGCCCGACCGCGTCCAGAATGCGTTCGCTGACCAGGTAACTCTCCGCCGCCGGCGCCGGACCGATGGCGATCGCCTCGTCCGCCATGGCGACATGCAAGGCATCGGCATCCGCCTCTGAATAGACCGCCACGGTGTCGATACCCATGGCCTTGGCCGTGCGGATAACCCGGCAGGCGATTTCGCCGCGATTGGCGATCAGAATTTTAGAAAACATATGCAGTGTACTTTCCCATCGCGGCCCGTCCTTTTCGAATATCTCGAAATTCTTGAATCAGAGCGGAATATTGCCGTGCTTTTTCCACGGGTTTTCGAGGCTCTTGTTCTTCAGCATGGCCAGGGAGCGGGCCAACCGCCGGCGCGTGTTGCGGGGCATGATGACGTCATCGATATAGCCGCGCTTACCGGCAATGAAGGGGTTGGCAAAGGTATCGGCATATTCCTGGGTCAGCGCCTCGATCCGTTCCGGGTTGCCCAATTCCGAGCGGAAGATGATCTCCACCGCGCCCTTGGCCCCCATGACCGCGATCTCCGCCGCCGGCCAGGCGAAATTAACATCGCCACGCAGATGTTTCGAGGCCATGACATCATAGGCCCCGCCATAGGCCTTGCGGGTAATCACGGTGACCTTGGGCACGGTGGCTTCGGCGTAAGCGTATAGCAACTTGGCGCCATGCTTGATCAGGCCGCCGTATTCCTGATCCGTGCCGGGCAGAAATCCGGGCACGTCCACGAAGGTGACGATGGGGATATCGAAGCAATCGCAGAAGCGAACAAAACGGGCCCCCTTGCGGGCGGAATTGATGTCCAGACTGCCGGCGAGAACCAAAGGCTGGTTGGCGACGAAGCCCACGGTGGAGCCGTCGATGCGGCCAAATCCGATGACGATATTGGCGGCGAAATCCGGTTGAATTTCAAAAAAATCGCCGTCGTCGGCGACCTTCCGGATAAGTTCCTTGATGTCATAGGGTTTTTTTGGATCCACCGGAACCAGGCTATCAAGAGAGCTTTCCGGACGGTCCACGGGATCGTCCGTCGGCCGGGTTGGAACTTGCGCCCGGTTCGACAGGGGCAGGAAGTCGAACAGGCGGCGGACCTCGGCCAAGGCCACCACGTCATTCTCGAACGCCATGTCGGCGACGCCGGATTTCCGGCTATGGGTCGAGGCGCCGCCCAGTTCTTCGTGGGTGACCTCTTCCTGGGTTACGGTTTTAACCACGTCGGGACCGGTGACATACATGTAGGAGCTGTCCTTGACCATGCAGATGAAGTCCGTCATCGCCGGCGAATAAACCGCCCCGCCGGCGCACGGCCCCATGATCAGGGAAATCTGCGGCACCACGCCCGAGGCCATGACATTGCGCTGAAAGACCTCCGCATAACCGCCCAATGACGCCACGCCCTCCTGAATGCGCGCGCCGCCGGAATCATTCAGGCCAATGACCGGCGCGCCCACCTTCATGGCCTGATCCATGATCTTGCAGATTTTTTCCGCGTTGGCTTCGGACAGGGAGCCGCCGAAAACGGTGAAATCCTGGCTGAAGACAAAGACCAGGCGGCCGTTGATGGTGCCCCAGCCGGTGACAACGCCATCGCCGGGGATGCGCTGTTCGCTCATCCCGAAGTCTTCCGCGCGATGTTCGACGAACATGTCGTATTCCTCGAACGAGCCGGGATCGAGCAGCAGTTCCAGCCGCTCCCGCGCCGTCAGCTTGCCTTTTCCATGCTGCGTCTGAATTCTCTTTTCGCCGCCGCCAGCACGCGCCGCGGCGCGTTTTTCTTCAAGCCGGCGCAAGATGTCCCGCATGTATCGCCACCTCCCCGATGTGGTCCAAGTTCGCCACTTGGTTTGATAGCACGATACCGCGTTGGGTATCAGAGCATCGCGGGAATGTTTTTGTCGCGGTTGGCTTGGAACAATCTTGAAATCCGCTAACGGTCCAGAATATCCCGGATCCGCCGCGCCAAATCTCTGGATTTGAAGGGTTTTCGCAATAGTTGGACATTGGAGTCCAGGCGCCCCTGGTGCACGATGGCATCGCGGGAATAGCCGGACATGAACAGAACCTTCAGCCCGGCCCTTTCCGCCCTGGCCGCATCGGCGACTTGCTGGCCATTCATCGCACCCTGCAGCAATACATCCGTCAATAAAAGATCGATGTCGGCATGTTTGGCCAAGGTATCAAGACCCTCTTGGCCGGTCCTGGCCAACAACACCTGATAACCCCGTTTCTCCAATACCATGGCGACCAGTGCCCGCACGTCTTCGTCATCCTCCACCACCAGGATAATTTCGCTTTCGGCAATGGCGACTTCCTCCGCCTCCGCCTGCTCAGGCACGGCTTCGGCCTCGGCGTCGGCGGCAAGAAACAGATGAAACGTCGTGCCAACGCCTAACTCCGTCTCGACGGTGATATGGCCGTCCGATTGCTTGATGAAGCCATACACCATGCTGAGCCCGAGGCCAGTTCCCTCGCCCACGGATTTCGTGGTGAAAAAAGGATCGAAAATTTTCTCGATATGGTCGCTCGAAATCCCCGAACCGTCATCGGAAACGGAAATTCTGACATAGTCGCCAGGCGACATCTCGATCGGGCGCTTCTTGTCATCGG
>JAYGEB010000280.1:0-5641 GCA_046582595.1 Alphaproteobacteria bacterium
AAGGCTTCCAACAGCGGACGGCAATCGAATTCTTCGTCCAGGGGCCAATAAGCGGCAATGACGGATGCCGGCGAGAGGGGTATGGCATCCAGGAACAGCGCCGCCGCCCTGGCGCCGGCGCCGATGCGGTCCGTTTCGGGAATGCCGCGGCGCAGGGCGCGGGCCCGGGCGCGGGCGACGGCTTTGTCATCGGAAATCATTCAATAGGCCACAATCCATGCTGACGGGACGGACGGGACCGCCAAGCCGTCGAAATACTTTGCTCCGCTGTGGCCTGCTTACGCAGGTGGGCGCCGCGATACCAGGACCACGATCCCGACAGAGGCAGCTCCCTTACTAACGGTATTGGCCCAGGGAACCGTTTTTCGTCGAACCAAGCAGAACCCGTCCGAAGACCCTATTTAGTCGCTCTCCAGGCGCGCGGCAATGTCTTCAATGCGTGCGCTTAGCTTATCCAACGCCTCGCGGTCGACAACGCCGTCTGGGTCCGGCGCCACTGTTTCGCCTTCCTTGATGGCGTCCAGCTCCTGGTTGGTCTCCGCCAGTTCGTCCGCGACCACCAGCGAGGCCATGAGCAACAGGCGCGCCTCGCCAACCTGGCCCACGTTTTCCACCAATCCTTCCACCTGGTGGTTGATGTATTCGGCTAGAAACGTCAGGTGCTTTTCTTCACCGTCTTCGCAGGCAATCAGATAATCCCGGCCATTGATCTGCAAATTGACTTGCGCCATTTCACTCGTCCAACAGGGCGTGCACGGTTTCAATTGCCTTGTCCAGGCGGGAAGACACCGCATCCATCGCCGCTTGCAGGGCGGCCCCCTCGGCCTTGGCCATGGTCAGCGCATCCGCCAGGCCGTCACGCTCGGCCCGCAGCGCCGTTAGATCCGATTCGAGGCTGCCCAGTTCCTGGCGCAGACCCGCCATATCGGCGTCCCCGCCGCCGCCCCGTTCGGCGATCCGGCCCAAGGCGGTTTCCAGCCGTTGCACGGCTGCTTCCAGTCTTGCTTTCGCGCCAGCATCATCGGCCATCTTGGATTCCGTCATGATTAAAAAAGGCTTGGACAAGTTCCTTCCGGCGTAGGTTAAAGCCCGCCTCGCCACCCCGTCAACCTGCCCGCGAGCCGGAAAGCGCTTGGAAGGCAAATTTGCCGCCCTCATAACCTATTCACGGTTGACCTTGGAAGGTGAGGAGCTATGTTGGCCGGCGATGCGGGAGGGGCGGAATTCTTCCCCTTTTGCCCATCCAACGGGTTGCCCGTCCACTAGGCTTATTCATCCGGTTGCCAGATGCAAAATTTCGCCGCTGTATTTGACGAGTGCTGACCTGATGCAACCGCAAATCCGGGACATTACATGACACTGAGCGAGATAAAGGCGCCGCCGGAGGCCGCCGGCCACGGCGAAATGGCAAACGCCATCCGATTCTTGGCGGCGGATGCGGTCCAGGCCGCGAAATCCGGCCACCCCGGCATGCCCATGGGCGCGGCCGACATGGCGACCGTATTGTTTTCGCGGTTCATGAATTTCGATCCCGCCACGCCGCATTGGCCCAACCGTGACCGCTTTGTATTGTCGGCGGGACATGGCTCCATGTTGCTTTACAGCCTGTTGCATCTGACTGGCTATGAAGACATGGACATGGGTCAGTTGCGGAATTTCCGCCAGTTGGGCAGCCGTACCGCCGGCCATCCAGAATTCGGCGCCGCCGCGGGTATCGAGACCACCACCGGGCCCCTGGGACAGGGCCTGGCCACGGGCGTCGGCATGGCCATCGCCGAACGCATGTTGGCCAGCCGGTTTGGCGATGGCTTGATGGACCATTTCACCTACGTCCTGGCGGGTGACGGTTGTTTGATGGAAGGCATCAGCCACGAGGCGGCTTCCTTCGCCGGGCATCTGCGCCTGGGCAAGCTGATCGTGCTGTTCGATGACAACGAGATTACCATCGACGGCGGCACCGGGCTCAGCGTCGGTGACGATCAATGCGCCCGCTTCGCCGCCTACGGCTGGGATGTTGGCAGGGTCGACGGCCATGACGCCGATGCCCTTGCGGCGGCGATCGCGGCGGCGCGGCAAAGCGGCCGGCCCTCTCTGATTGCCGCCCGCACGCAAATTGGTCATGGCGCGCCCACCAAGGCCGGCACCGCCGCCGCCCACGGCGCGCCCCTGGGCGATGACGAGATCGCGGCGGCGCGGGAAAAATTGAGCTGGCCCCACGCACCGTTTGAAATACCCGATGATGTCCTGGCCGCCTGGCGCGAAGTGGGCGCGCGCGGCGCCGCCGCCCAAACCGCCTGGCAAGACCGGCTGGAGGATCTGCCGCGGGACGACCGCATCGCCTTTGACCGGGCCTTGGCGGGCGATCTGCCGGCCGGCATCATCGATGCCATGGCCGCCTACCGCAAGCAGCTGGCGGAGGAAAAACCGCAGATGGCGACCCGGGCCGCGTCGGGCCGCGCCCTGGAAGTGATCAACGGCGTGGTGCCTGAAACCGTGGGCGGTTCGGCTGATCTGACCGGCTCCAACAACACCCTGACGGCGGACCTTGGTTTTGTCACGGCGGATGATTTCTCCGGCCGGTATATTCACTATGGCGTGCGCGAACACGCCATGGCGGCGGCCATGAACGGCCTGGCCCTGCACGGCGGAATCATTCCCTACAGCGGCACGTTTTTGATATTCTCGGATTATTGCCGGGGCGCCATGCGTCTGTCCGCCCTGATGGGCTGCCGGGTGATCTATGTCCTGACCCATGATTCCATCGGTCTGGGCGAGGATGGGCCGACCCATCAGCCCATAGAGCATCTGGCGGCCTTGCGCGCCATGCCCAACCTGAATGTGTTCCGGCCGGCGGACGCAATGGAAACGGCGGAATGCTGGGAATTGGCCTTGGCCGCCAAGCATCGTCCCTCGGTCATGGCCCTGACGCGGCAGGGTCTGCCGGCGCTGCGGCTGGCCTTTCAAGACGACAACGCCTGTGCCCGCGGCGCCTATGAACTGATCGCCGCCGACGGCCCGGATGGCCCCAATGACCAAAGTGGCGGCGCGGCGGTGACCTTGCTGGCCACGGGTTCGGAAGTTTCCATCGCCGTGGCCGCCCGCAATCTATTGCAAAGCGGCGGCATCCCTACGCGGGTGGTCTCCATGCCGTGCTGGGAATTGTTCGAGGAACAGGACGAGGATTACCGCCGACGGACATTGGGGCCGGGCACGGTCCGCATCGGCATCGAGGCGGCGGTGGCCATGGGCTGGGACCGCTACCTGGGCCCGGAAGGCGGCTTTATCGGCATGGCCGGCTTTGGCGCCTCGGCGCCCGCCAAAGACTTATACAAGCATTTCGGCATTACCGCGGACGCCGTGGTCGAACTGGCCAAGGCGAAATTGGTGAAACAACAAGACGGATAGGAGAGCACAATGGTCGTTCGTGTCGGCATCAACGGTTTTGGGCGCATTGGCCGCCTGGTCCTCCGCGCCATCGCGGAATCCGGGCGCAAGGACATCAAGGTGGTCGGGGTCAATGACCTGGGTCCGATTGAAACCAATGCCCATCTGTTACGCTTTGATTCCGTGCACGGACCGTTTCCGGGCAAGGTCAAGACCACCAAGACCGGGATGAATCTGGGCCAGGGCGCCATCAAGGTGACGGCGGAACGCGATCCGGCCAAGCTGCCCTGGGGCAAGCTGGACGTGGACGTGGCCCTGGAGTGCACCGGCCTCTTCACGGCCAGGGAAAAGGCCGCGGCCCATCTGGCGGCCGGCGCCAAAAAAGTATTGATTTCGGCGCCTTCGGGCGATGCGGATCTGACCGTGGTCTACGGCGTCAACCATGGCAAGCTGCGCAAATCCCACAAAGTGGTCTCCAACGCCTCCTGTACCACCAATTGCCTGGCGCCGGTCGCCTTCGTGCTGAACCAGGCCATGGGTATTGAGCATGGCTATATGACCACCATCCATTCCTTCACGGGCGACCAACCGGTGCTGGACACCCTGCATGGCGACCTGCGCCGGGCGCGGTCGGCGGTAATGTCGTTGATCCCCACCTCCACGGGTGCCGCCAAGGCCGTTGGTCTGGTGCTGCCCGAATTGGCTGGCAAGCTGGACGGCACCTCGATCCGGGTACCGACGCCGAATGTCTCGGTGGTCGATTTCAAGTTCCGCAGCAAGAAGAAGACCACGATCGAGGCCGTGAACGCCGCCATCGTCAAGGCGGCGAGCGGCAAGCTGAAGGGTATTCTGGAAACCTCCGATGCCCCCACGGTATCCATCGACTATAACCACAACCAGGCCTCCTCCACCTTTGATCTGACCCAGACCCAGGTGATCGACGGTCGTTTCGTGCGGATTTTGGCCTGGTATGACAATGAATGGGGCTTCTCCAACCGCATGAGCGATACCGCCGTCGCCCTGGCCAAGGTTTAGGCCTCAACCGGGCATGCGGGTTCTGGACGATCTGTCCCTGGCCGGGGCAAGAGTGTTGGTGCGGGTCGATCTGAACGTTCCCATGCGGGACGGCATGGTCGGCGATACCACCAGGATTGAGCGCGCCGCTCCAACTCTGTCCGAATTATCCAGCGGCGGCGCCAAGGTCATCGTGCTCTCCCACTTTGGCCGCCCGAAGGGCGAAACCGTGCCGGAGATGTCCCTGGCGCCCCTGGCCGGGCCCCTGGGCGCGGCCCTGGATCGTCCGGTCGCATTCGCGGACCTGGCGGGCGCGGCGGACGCCGTCTCGCGGCTGCGCGACGGCGATGTGTTGTTGCTGGAGAACCTGCGGTTTGATCCCGGCGAGGAAGCCAATGCGCTTGACTTCGCCCGGCGCCTGGCGGCCCTGGGCGATTTTTACGTCAACGACGCTTTTTCCTGCGCCCACCGCGCCCACGCCTCGACCGAAGCCTTGGCGCGCCTGTTGCCCAGCGCCGCGGGCCGCGCCCTGCAGGCGGAGTTGGCGGCCCTGGAAGCCGCCCTGGCGACGCCACGGCGGCCCGTCGCGGCCCTGGTCGGCGGCGCCAAGGTCTCCTCCAAGCTCGCCGTCCTGGGCCATTTGCTGGACAAGGTGGATCAATTGATCATCGGCGGCGGCATGGCGAATACTTTTTTGTTCGCCAAGGGTATCGAGGTGGGCGCCTCGCTTTGCGAGAAAGACCTTGCGGAAACGGCCCGCGGCATCATGGCCCGGGCCGGGACCTCGGGCTGTGAAATCGTTCTGCCTCTCGATGTGGTCCTGGCCCGGGAACTCAAGGCCGGCGCGGACAGCGCCACGGTAGCCGTGGACAAGGTTCCCGAAGGCATGATGATCCTGGACGTGGGCCCCGCCAGCGTGCGGGATCTGACGGAGCGTTTGCGGTCCTGTCAAACCCTGTTGTGGAACGGCCCCCTGGGCGCCTTCGAAACCGCCCCCTTCGATGAAGGCACGGTAAAGGTCGCCCAGGCGGCGGCGGCCCTGACCAAGGCCGGCGCCTTGACATCGGTGGCGGGCGGCGGCGATACGGTGGCCGCGTTGCATCACGCCGGCGTGGCGGACGACTTTACCTATGTTTCCACCGCCGGCGGCGCCTTCCTGGAATGGCTGGAAGGCAAAACCCTGCCCGGCATCAAGGCGCTGGAAGAGGCGTAAGGTTTCAGACTATGACTGTGTCATGTCCAC
>JAYGEB010000340.1:0-1602 GCA_046582595.1 Alphaproteobacteria bacterium
CGAGCGCTATTGCCGAGACGAATTGACGCCCGAACAGAAGGATTTGATTGGCCTAATTCCGCAATTTTCCGCGCTTGAGAAGGATTATTGCCGGCGCGCCTCGGAACTGCTGCTGCAATATGGCTATGACTTGTTTGGACAGAACGCGACCCTGCGGGCACTTGATACGGGGACCATATTTCCCGACTATGTTCTTGGCATCGATGACGAACTTGTCGTTACTTTCGTGGGCCGCATAAATAGGAGTACCCGCGTCCGGGTCGATCGGAATGGGCGCCTGCTGTTGCGCAATTTCAAGCCGATTTTTGCCTCGGGTCATACCTTTGGCGAAGTCCGCAGGGAGATCGCCGCCCGGACCGCCGCCAAGCATCTTGGTACGGACGTATACGTCTCCCTGGGCGCCGTGCGGATAGTGAATGTATTATTGTTGGGTGAGGTCAGGGAGCCGGGACGGAAACAACTGACAGCGCTGGGCACCTTTATCGATGCCATTCGCTTGGGCAAGGGAATCAAAAAAACCGGCAGCGTGCGCCGCATTCATGTTCAACGGGGCGACGAGGTATTCTGGATCGACACCTATGATCTGCTTTTTTCAGGCATGGCCGCCCGCGACCTGACATTGCGCGACGGCGACAGAATTATTGTCCCCATCGTGGGCCCGACCTTTGCCTTGGCCGGCGATGTGAAATGGCCGGGGATATACGAAATGCCCGAGGGCCGCCGTACGGTTACAATCGCGGAAGCCCTGAAGCTGTCGGGCGGCACGATCCGGCCGCGCGGCAATATTTTCCATCATCTGACCTTTCTAGACACCGGCCATCAGCAACTCCGCGAGCACAAGAATCTGGCGGCCAAGATCCAAGATGGCGATATTGTCCGGGTCAGCCGCGGCCAGAACATTCAGATGGGAGCCGTGGATGTCAGGGGCCACGTGCAGGTTCAAGGCCGGCGTTCATTGGCGGCAACCACGAGTGTCGCGGCATTGCTGGGCGACGCCAGTTCGTTGAAGCCCGATCCCTACCTGTTGCTGGGCGCCCTGGAAACCACGGATCCCGAGACGCGGGCCAAACGCCTGTTCCCGCTCAATCTCAAGAACATCCTGCAAGGAAAGGAGGATTACGCCTTGCGTGACGGTGACCGGCTCATCGTTCTTGGCGCCAAGGATATCGAATTTCTGTCGTCCGCCAACGTGCAGGACGTGATCAGCCGCCGCATCGACGCCGAATTGCGGCAGCAGGATTCAGAAGCGGAGCGCGACAAGGTCAAGGGAGACAAGGAAAACCCGGATACGGGGACCGGGGATCCCTTGGCATCGATCAAAACGGCGTTGGGTGGGCGAAATATTTCGCCGATCCCGCCTGGCACCATAAATCCGCCGGGTGCGTACAAAACCGAAAGCCTGGGTGATAGCTTGAAACGCGCCTGTGCCGGCATGCGGCGGTTACTGGCCATCGTTTCGGTCAATTCGGCCAATCGTTTTTCCAATGCCGTGCGCACCATCGATACGGCCGGCTTGGCGAGGGTAAACCAACAGGATTGCCCGCCCATCTTTGACCAATATGCCGGACTGTTGCCGCTTGCGTTGGAGCACGCCGTGGCGGT
>JAYGEB010000375.1:0-6561 GCA_046582595.1 Alphaproteobacteria bacterium
TCCTGGAACGCTGGACATCATCCCACAACAACGCCCGCTTAGAGGGCTTCAACGGCATCTTCAAAGCGGCCAGGGCAAGGGCCAGAGGCTACCGCAACACCGCCACATTCATAACCATCATCTACCTGATCGCCGCTCCAGTCGGAAACCTGTTCAATTCCATTTGAAACGTCGAGGAGCCCCATTACTTAACTCCAACTTCCAGAATTTTGAATTATGCCAATATGCCGCGTCAATCCAATGCACGCGCAACGGCCATGTCTCGAATTACATTTTATTATGCAATTTCCATGCCAAAATCCTCAGCGTATATAAATCAATGACTTAAGATGATGAAACCTTGTCAAAGTGTAAAGAAATCCGACAGTCCGGGTCCAATCTACGATTTTGGTATGCGCACCAGGGCAATCAGGGGCAGCACGGCCAGGCTGGCTAGGGTGTAGGCCTTGAAAGCATTGATATAGCCGATCAAGGCGGCTTGCCGGCCGATCTCCCCACTTAGGGCGGCCAGCCCGGTGGCGCTATCCATGCTCCAGGCGCCAAGGGACCAGGGCAAGGTCGGGACTTTGTTATACACGGAGATGGCTTCGTTCAGGCCGGCATGGTTCGACGCCGTGGTGACAATCACCACGGTAACCGACAGGGAAATAAAGGCGGCGCTGCCCAAATTGCGTAATAGGTGATAGACGGCGGAGGCCTCCGCCAGATGTTTGTTGTCCAGGGTGGCGAAGGCGGCCACGGTTAACGGCACCCAAATAATGCCGATCGCCAGGCCCTGCATGAGGCTGTTAAGGCCAACGTCCATAATGGTGACGTTGATATCGAAACTGGACATGTGCAGGCCGGAGGCGATCTGTATCAAGAAGCCGATGGTCATGCCGATCCGAGGGTCCAGGCGGGAGACGAACATGGCGGCGAAAAAGCCAAAAATGGCGCCCACGCCGCGCAAACCCAAGAGCACGCCGATGACGCCGTCGGGATAGCCCAGCAAAACTTGCAACATGGGCGGCAACAACACCATGGGCGTGAAGTTCAACATGCCGTAAATCGCCACGATGATCAGGCCGATCACGAAATTCCGGTTCAGCAGCAGGCTTGGGTTCAGGAACGGCCGCCGCGCCGTCAGGCTGTGAACGATGAACAGGTGAAGGGCGATCAGCGCCAGCACCGCTTCGATGATAATTTCGGGGCTTTCGAACCAATCATGACGCTGGCCCCTTGACAGCAGTAACTGCAACCCGATCACGGCGATGGACAAGGTCAGAAAACCGGTCCAATCCAAGCTCACGCCGGGCTGCCGCCCCTTGTCGGTCAGGACCAGATACAGGCCGGCCAGGGCAATAACGCCAAGCGGCAGGAACATGAAGAACGCCGCCTGCCAACCATAATCCTCGGCCAGCCAGCCGCCCAACACCGGCCCAATCACCGGCCCTACCACCACCGCCATGCCGAACACCGAGGTTGCCATGCCGTGTTGATGTCTGGGGAAACTATCCAACAGGATGGCCTGGCCCAGTGGGATCAGGGGGGCGCCAAAGGCACCCTGGGCGATGCGGAACAATACCAGCATGGGTAGGCTGGTGGCCAAGCCGCAGAAAAGGGTGGCGACGGTAAAGCCCGCCATGCTGCCCAGCATGACCTGGCGCCAGCCAAACCGCGCCGCCAGCCATCCCGACATGGGCGTCATCACCGCCGTCGCCAGAATGTTGAAGGTCATGACCCAGGCGATTTCATCCTGGGTTGCCGACAATGATCCCTGCATCTGCGGCAACACGACGGAGACAACCAGGATGGCCATGGCGTACTGGGTCGTCGCCAGGGTGACGCACAATAGAATCGCCCAACGGCGAAACGCCGTTAGGGTGTTTGCGTCCTGGGCAATGGCGGTCATGCTTGGGTTAAAGCGCGCTTATGGATGTCTGGCCATTTTCGATATTCATCGTTTCACCACGCCGCCCATGCCCGGTCGCCCGCGCGGCGGCGCCAGAAATTAAAGCCCGGCACGCCGATGCCGTGGCGGAAAAAATGTTGGGCTGTCGGTCGGATGGGACAGTTCGCCGGCGGGGCGCCGGCGCGGCCGTCAAAAGGCAGCGAAAAGCGCAGAAAGGCTTGGCGTTAAAGCAAGCCTTCCTTTTGCGCCCGCTTGCGCGCCAGCTTGCGGGCGCGGCGCACCGCTTCGGCCTTTTCGCGGGCCCGGCGCTCCGAGGGTTTTTCGAAATACTTCCGCATTTTCATTTCGCGGAAGACGCCTTCGCGCTGCAATTTCTTTTTCAGGGCCCGAAGCGCCTGATCGACGTTATTGTCGCGAACACTGACCTGTACCAGCGGTCTTCTCCTTCAAAATCCGTGGAATTCAGCGCCAATTAGCCGGAATTCCGATGATCCTTTGATCATTCAGATGACAATTCAAAAGCCCGAAATGCAAGGCGCAAAAAAACTTCGCCAAGCGTCGCCAGCCGATTACCGTCGTATATAGACCATGGACGATTGGATGTGAAGCACCGATAACAGGCAACCAATCGTCACTCCCATCGACCGGCGTAGGCTGGTATAAGTGGCATCCCGCCGTCAGCCAAGATTGAACCCGTGCCCCTGCTTATCCTCGCCGTCGTTGCCATGTTGATCCAGCAGACCATGGCGACGGTGGCCAAAACCGTAATTCCCGTGCTGTTTCCCGCCATCGCCCTCGCCCTCGGTACCGCATCCGAGGCGGTCCTGGTGTACACCTGGGTATTTGCCTGTGTCGGCGTGCTGGTCATGGCCGGGTGCGGCACCTTCATCATCCGCTTCGGCGCCATCCGCATGAGCCAGGTGGGCGGCGTGCTGATGGCGCTGGGCCTGGCGCTGGCCGCCCTGGCCGGCCTCGATTATTGGACCGGCATTGTAATGCTGACCTTGGCGGCGGTGCTGATCAGCGCGGGTTCGACCTCCGCCACGCCCGCCAGTTCGGAAATCCTGGCCCGTTATGCGCCGGCCAGAATGGCGCCGTTTATCTTTTCCATCAAACAGACCGGGGTGCCCGCGGGCATCGCCATCGCCGGCGCCCTGGTGCTGCCCTTGGCGGTCTGGATCGGCTGGCAGGCCGCCATTCTGGCGACCGCCGTCGTCTGTCTGGTGATCGCGGCCGGTCTGCAGCCCTGCCGCCGGCATTTCGACCGGGACCGCAAGCCGCGGCAAAAACTGGCCTTTGGCGATGTCAAGGAGACGGTCCGCGCGGTGCTGCGGGAACCGGCGTTGCGCGGCATGGCCATGGCCGCGTTCGTCTTTGTCGGCCTGCAGGCGATCTTCACCAATTTCACGGTGGTCTATCTCTACGAGGAACTGCACTATACCGCCGTGGAAGCGGGCGCCATATTGGGCCTGACCACCCTGGTCGCGGTGCCGGCGCGGATATTTTGGGGACTTGTCGCCTCGACCGTTATGCCGGCCCGTCCGCTGTTGGGAATACTGGCGGCGGTGATGGCGGTGGCGACGGCCGCCATGGGCGCGTTCTCGCCGGCGTGGGCGCAGTGGCAGGTCTCCGCCGTTTGTGTCGTCATTGCCATGACGGCACTGTCCTGGCATGGCGTTTTGCTATCGGAAGTGGCCCGCCTCGCCCCCGATGGCGCGGTGGGGCGCTTGACCGGCGGGGTCTTGGCGTTTGGCACCGCCGGCCAGGTCGCCTCCCCCCTGTTGTTTGGCGCCCTGTATTTCCCCTTTGGCTATCAGGCCGCCTATCTGGCCATCAGCCTGCCGGCGGCGGTGGTCGCGGTCATCATGCTGCGGCGGGGCTGGGCCACGACATCCGGTCGGCCCTTTGACCATATTCGGGATTGAATGAATCGGACCTGGCTCTCTTCGCTCACGCTTGTGCGCAAGGGCGCATCGCTCCGCGCGGGCGGCGCATAAGCGCCGGGCCGCCGTCGCGACCTTGATCGGCCAGTTCAATATCGAAATCGTTCTACCGTAGTGCCGGCAGAACCTGCTGTTCCAGTAGTTCCATGGCGCGGGCGGCATTGGGGTTTTGCGATAGAGCAAGGCGGCCGCCGATGACGATCTTATCGAGCCCGAGGCCGGCCAGGATGTGCAATTTTTCAAGGCATTGGTCCGGCGTGCCGACGATGGCGAAATGGTCGATGAAATCATTCGTCAAGGTGCCGGCCTGGCGGGAATCCCCCTGGGTGTGCTTGTTCATGTCGTAATTGCCGACCAGGGTGTGCAGGGCCGTCCGCGCCGCCTCGGACCAGGGCCCCGTGGTGCGTCCGTGCATGACGTTGAAGCGGGCGAAGGTGGTCAGGCCGCCACGCACCAGATCCCGCGCGGCGGCGATGTCGTCATGGCAGGCCAGGTTGATATAGGCGCCATGGGCAACACCGCCGGGTTCCAGACCCGCCGCCCGCCGGGGCCTGGCGGGCCACCTCGATGCCCCAGGCCAGGCGGTCCGGGTCGGCGCCCAGGGTGAACATCACCCGCTCGGCATGGCGGGCGCCAATGCCGATCACCCGCGGCCCGGTGGCCGCCACTTCCACCGGGACTTTCTTGGTGCCGGCGATCCAGGCGATGCGGCTGTCGGTGGGGGCATCGTGCAAATGCAATTCGGACAGGGGCGGGGCCACGTCGAGGGGAATGTCAATCTCGTCGAACGGCACCGCCTCGCCGGCCAGGTAGGCTTGCAGATGCCGCATATAGGTTTCGAAATGCCCGACCTTGCCCGGCGCCCGCCCCAGATGGGCCAGGGCGGAATCGCCCCGGCCAATGCCCAGCACCGCCCGGCCCTCCGCCACCCGCTGCACCGAGGCGATGGCGGTTGCCGTCGCGGCCGCGTGCCGGGTCACCGAATTGGTCACCGCCGTGGCCAGGCCGATACGTTCCGTCACCGTCGCCGCCATGGCCAACGAGACATAGGGGTCGCCCGACAAATTCTGTGAATCCACCACCGCCAGGCCGTCCCAGCCGTTTTCTTCCACCCGGCGGGCCAGTTTGACGATGCCGCGCGGCGAGGCCGCTCCCGTTGTCCAGATTTCCACGGTAACGACCCTTTCCCAAACCCCTTATTTACGATGCCATGGTTTGCGCTGATCGAGCGTCAGTCTATACTCGGTCTTACGGCAATGGCAGCGGAGAAACCACCATGACGGATCAAATCATGCCCACCTACCGGGCCTTGGCCCACGACCTCAAGAATTTGGGTGTCGACTGCGTCTTCGGTCTGATGAGCGATGATACCGCCATGTTCGCCACGGAGCTTGACATCATCGGCGTGGAATTTCATGGGGCGCGGCACGAAAACAGCGCCATCGCCATGGCGGAAGGGTATGCCTCGACCACCCAAGGGTTGGGCATCGCCATCATTGGCCGGGGCCCCGCCGCCGCCAACGGCCTGCATGCCGCCGTCATGGCCGCGCGCACGGGCTCCAGGGTCTTGATCATTTACGGCGAGGCGCCGGTGGGCGGCGGCGCGGTCAATACCATCGGGCCCGACTACAAGGAATTTAATTCCCGCGGCGTGATGACGGCGGCCGGGCTGCGGGCCTTTTTCCCGACCTCGCCACAAGGCGCGCGGGCGGCCCTGGCCGATGCCATCCGGGCGGCCATGGGAGGTCATGCGGTCACCCTGCATCTGCCGACGGATGTGCAATTATCCGATATCACGATACACCCCAATGACCCGGCCCCGGTTCTGCCCGAACCCTTGGCCCCGGCGCCGGCCCGGCCCCAGACGGTGGCCATGGTGGCGGACCTGCTCGCCAACAGTCAACGGCCCCTGATCATGGCCGGCCAGGGCGCCCATTTGGCGGGCGCCGGGCCGGTGCTGGAAGTATTGGCGGAAAAAACCGGCGCCCTGCTCGCCACCTCGGCCCGAGGCAAGGATATGTTCCTCTCCAACCCCAACAATCTGGGCATCATCGGCTCGTTCTCCCACTCCATGGCCCGGCGATATGTGGAACAGGCCGATTGCGTGCTGGTGTTTGGCGCTGGATTGAATTTTCTGACCATGAGTTTCGGCGCCTCCCTGCCGGCCGTGCCGCTGATCCATGTCGATCGGGCGCGCGGCAATATAGGCCGCTGGACCCAGGCCGACGTGGCCGTGGTCGGCGATGCCAAATTGGTGGCGGAACAGATTTTGGCGGCGGTGCCGGCGCGGACCGAAAGCGAAAAACCGTTTCACGATGCGGCCGTGCGCCAGGACATCGCGGCCTTTGACATCGCGGCGGATTTTCAACCCGCCCACACCGCGCGGACCGTCGATCCGCGCTCTCTTGGCCTGGAATTAAACCGCCTGTTGCCCCGCGACCGCAACTTGGTATTTGACGCCGGCAACTTCCTTGGCGTGGTGCCCTATCTCTCGGCGCCGGGACCCGGTCATTTCAAAATGACCAACGAATTCGCCTCCATCGGCCTCGGCTTCGGCACGGCCCTCGGCGTCGCCAAGGCGGCGCCCGAGACCACGACCGTGCTGTTTATTGGCGACGGCGGTTTCGTCATGAGCATGAGCGAATTGGAAACCGCCGCCCGGGAAGACCTGCCCCTTGTGGTCATTGTCATGAACGATTGCGCCTACGGCGCCGAACTGCATCTGCT
>JAYGEB010000382.1:0-18589 GCA_046582595.1 Alphaproteobacteria bacterium
GATTTCTCATGGCCTACAATCACGCCAAAAGATTGAAGACCCTAAAAGGCCTCACTCCACACGAATACCTCTGCAAATGCTGGACAGAACAGCCAGAACGATTCAAACTAAACCCAATCCATCACACACTGGGACTAAACATCTAGCGCGCCATCACCATCGACGAGGTGCCGCTCGAATGGTGCTTCCAGCCGGGCGTGAAGTTCGATTTCCGACATTTCGAGAACGGCTACGTGATCACCGCCGATGACGTGGAAACCGAATTGGCGCGCATCGGCCATACCCTTTCGCCCTTGGAAATCGTCGTGGTCAACACCGCCGCCGGGGCCGCCTTCGGCGGCGATAATTATGTCGATAGCGGCTGCGGCATGGGGCTGGATGCGACCATGTATATGCTGGAGCGCGGGGTCCGCCTGACCGGTACCGATGCCTGGTCCTGGGACGCCCCCTTCAGTTTCACCGCCGGACGCTATCAGGAAAGCAAAAATGCAGCGATCATTTGGGAAGGCCACCGGGCGGGGCGTAATATCGGTTATTGCCACCTGGAGAAACTGCATAATCTGGAAAGCCTGCCCGATACCGGCTTCACCGTGGCCTGTTTCCCCATGAAGATCAGGGGCGCCTCCGCCGGATGGACCCGCGCCGTGGCGATTATCGAGGGATGATCTCCATGACGGGCTTGGGCGCCATGGCCGCCCTGACGGTCCTGCTTTCGGCTTCCGCCGCCGCCGCCGGCATGGCCCGCCACGGCCCCGCCGAGCCGATCGCCGGTTTGATTTTGTCTGGCGGCAAGATCATTGCCGAAGTCGTCACGCCGGGCGGCGTGGCCTTTCGGCGGGTCGGCTTGCGAAACGGCGTGCCGGTCTTGTACCGGGCGCCGGAGTTTTCCTTGCAGGTTGCCGAACGGCGGCCGGAAATGCTGCCCGACGGCATTGTGTCGGAGGGCGGGAAGGATATCTCCGCCGCGTGGTTGACCGGCCCGACCCGGCGTTATGACCACGGCGTGCTGGGCGATGGGGTCGAAGCCTCGGGACTGCGGGCCGAACTGCGGGACGGCCGGGTCTTGTCGTTCAAGCTGCCCGCGGATTCGGTGTTCGAGGACCGCCGGGTGAGGCTGGCCGATCTGGACGGCGACGGCGGCGATGAATTGTTGGTGGTGCGCACCTATCTGGACCGGGGTGCGGCATTGGCGGTGTTGCGCCCAGATGGCGAGGGTTTATCCATCGTGGCGGAAACCGCGCCCATCGGGCTGCCCTGCCGCTGGCTTAACCCGGCGGCGGTGGCTGATTTCGATGGCGATGGCCGGCTCGAAATCGCCCTCGTCGCGATCCCCCATATTGGCGGCATATTGAAGATTTACGAGCTTCGCCGCGGCCGGCTGGTGGAGGAGGGATCGGCGCCTGGATTTTCGAATCACGCCATGGGTAGCCCCATTCAGGCCATGGCGGTGGTCGTGGACTGGGGCCGGGGGCCTGTTTTGTTTCTTCCCGACGCGCGGCGCCGTGCCTTGCGCAAGGTTATTTTCACGCGGCGGGGCATGACCATCCGCGACCTTGACGGCCATCAACGGCCCATCGTTACAGCCATCGTGGCCGCCGACTTGAATGGCGACGGCTGGAAGGAGGTGGTTTATGGGCTGGACAATGGCGATTTGGTGGTGCTCAGTCGCTGAGCCGTTATTGGGCCATTATACGGCGTATTCGCCAAAACTTGTTTTTTTCGCCGTTTCTGGTTATTGGCAAGGGCGATTGAACTGGTTACATTGCCTTGGCGCAGGGGATAGCCATTTTCCGTGCATCGACTAAGGTCTTAGGTGTTTCGAGAAACATAAAACATTCATGACCCAAATTTGGCAGCAACCCGTGGCGGGTCCCGCCCCTGGCGGTCCCCCGTGGCACGAAACACGCGGAACCCTAACACCCATGAAATTAAGCGTTTGAGACAGATGGCCACAAGCACAGCAGTACAGCTTGAACCGACCAGGACGCCACGTGAAGAAGTGGAATCGGTCGTCGTGCGGTTTGCCGGCGATAGCGGCGACGGCATGCAATTGACCGGCAGCCAATTCACCCAGGCGACCGCCCTGGCCGGCAACGATCTGGCGACCTTTCCCGATTTCCCGGCGGAAATCCGGGCTCCCATCGGGACCACGTTCGGGGTTTCCGCCTTCCAGATTAATTTTGGCGCCCGCAAGATTGCCACGGCGGGCGATGCGCCGGACGTTCTGGTGGCCATGAACCCGGCCGCCCTGAAGGTCAATCTGGGCGACGTCAAGGCGGGCGGCACCGTGGTCGTCGATACCGGAACCTTCAATGCCAGGAACCTGAAAAAAGCCGGCTTCGACGGCAACCCCTTGGAAGACGACACCTTGGGTGGCTTCAAGGTGATGGAAATCGATATTTCCAAACTGACCCTGGAGGCGGTGAAGGAACACGAACTGTCCAACAAGGAAGCCTTGCGGTCCAAGAATATGTGGACCCTGGGGCTGATCTATTGGCTGTATGACCGGGACCGGGAGCCGACGGTAAATTGGCTGCGCGGCAAGTTCGCCAAGCGCCCGGATATTGCCGAGGCCAATGTGTCGGCATTGAATGCCGGGCATATCTACGGCGAATCCACGGAAACCACCGGTGGCGCGCACGGCTATATCGTGCGTCAGGCGGAAATACCGCCGGGTCTGTATCGTACCATCACGGGCGCCGAGGCTTTGGCCTGGGGTCTAGCGGCGGGCGCCAAGCTGGCTGATTTGCGCATGGTCCTGGCCTCCTATCCCATCACCCCGGCCTCGAACCTGCTGCATATCCTGGCGGGCATGAAACAATTCGATATCGTGACCTTTCAGGCGGAAGACGAAATTGCCGCCGTTTGTGCCGCGATCGGCGCTTCCTTTGCCGGCTCTCTCGGCATTACTTCCTCGTCCGGACCGGGCATCGCCTTGAAGGGCGAGGCCATTGGCCTCGCCATCAGCGTGGAACTGCCATTGATCGTGGTGAATTCACAGCGCGCCGGCCCCTCCACGGGCATGCCGACCAAGACCGAGCAGTCGGATCTCTATCAATCGGTCTATGGCCGCAATGCCGACGCCCCCTTGGTGGTTCTGGCCGCCAGTTCGTCGGCCAATTGTTTCGACATGGCGATCGAGGCGGTCCGTCTGGCGACCAAATACATGACCCCGGTCATGCTGTTGAGCGACGGTTACATGGGCAACGCGTCGGAGCCATGGCTGATCCCGGATTTTGACAGTTTTGAACCTTTCCCCGTGACTTTCGCATCTCGGGATCAGGCGAGTGAAGAGGCTTATCTACCCTATGTGCGCGATGCGGAGACCCTGGCCCGGCCGTGGGCCACGCCGGGCACGCCGGGTCTCGAACATCGGATTGGTGGTATCGAACGGGCCGATGAGACCGGGAATATATCTTACGACGCCGATAACCATCAACGCATGACCAACCTGCGCGCCGCCAAGATCAACGGTATCGCCAAGGACATACCCCTGCAGGGCGTCGAACAAG
The DNA here is from genome assembly GCA_046582595.1 of Alphaproteobacteria bacterium. Lineage (GTDB taxonomy): Bacteria > Pseudomonadota > Alphaproteobacteria. The sequence continues at coordinate 3,513 of JAYGEB010000382.1, forward strand.
GCAATGACGGCGGCAAGCTGGCCGTGGTCGGTTGGGGGTCCACTTATGGTCCGATCAGCCGCGCCGTCGGCAATATGCGGGATCAGGGATACGACGTCAGCCATATTCACCTGCGCTACATCTGGCCCTTGCCGCGCAACCTCGGCGACCTGCTCGGCGGGTTCGAGCGGATCATGGTGCCGGAAATGAACAATGGGCAGTTGGTCACGGTTCTGCGCGCGGAATATCTGGTGCCGGCGGAACCGTTCAATAAAGTCAACGGCCAACCCTTCAAGATTGCCGAGATAGAAGACGCCATCGCCGAGCGGCTCGATAAACCATCTGGAGAAACGAAATGAACGCGCCAGCAACCCCCCTGAAAGCCAAGGACTTCGCCTCCGACCAGGAAATTCGCTGGTGTCCGGGCTGCGGTGATTATGCCATCCTGAAGGGGGTCCAAAAGGCCTTGGCGGATATCGGCACGCCGCCGGAAAATGTCGTCTTTATCTCGGGCATCGGCTGTTCGTCGCGCTTTCCCTATTATATGTCCACGTATGGCTTTCACACCATTCATGGCCGGGCGCCGGCCTTCGCGACCGGGGTAAAGCTGGCAAATCCTGAAATGGACGTCTGGCTGGTCACCGGCGACGGCGACGGCCTTTCCATTGGCGGCAACCATATGCTGCATGTCTTGCGCCGCAACGTGAACATGCAGGTGATGCTGTTCAACAACGAGGTCTATGGCTTGACCAAGGGGCAATATTCCCCGACGTCGCCCCAGGGTTACCGCTCGCCCTCGACGCCCATGGGTTCCATCGACCGGCCGCTATCGCCGTGCCTGTTCGCCTTGGGCGCCAACGCTACTTTCGTGGCCCGCGCCGTGGATACCCAGCAAAAACATATGCCCGGTGTTCTGCGGCGGGCGCATGCTCACCAGGGCGCATCCTTCGTGGAAATTTATACCAATTGCATCGTCTATAACGACGGTGTGTTTTCCTCATTCGCGGAAAAGGGCACGGCCGCCGAGGGCGAGTTGTTGCTGGAACATGGCGAGCTGATGATTTTCGGCAAGGACGGCGATAAGGGTATTCGCATGAAGCCCGGCGCCCTGGCCTTGGAAGTCGTCCAACTGGGTGTCGATGGCATGGGCGAGGACGACCTGCTGCGGCACGATGAGACCGATCGGGTCATGGCCGGCCTGTTGGCGGGGATGCACAATCCGGATTTCCCGGTCGCGGTGGGGGTGTTGTACTGCGAACCCGCCCAGGCCTATGATCAGGCGGTTTACGAACAGGTCGATGCCGCCCGCTCCGCCAATGGCACGGCGGACATGAACGCCCTGCTGCGTGGCGGGGCGACCTGGACCGTCGGCGACTAGCCAGCAAAAAAAGATACCTGGGGGATTTCCATGCCCATTCGCGTGGCTATCGTGGGCTCGGGCCCAAGCGGGTTTTATACGGCCGAAGCGCTGGCGAAATCGGCCGCGGATTGCGAGATCGATATGATCGAACGGCTGCCCGCGCCCCATGGTCTGATCCGCTATGGCGTGGCCCCGGACCATCAGACCACCAAGAATGTCTCGCGGAATTTCGACAAGACCGCGGCGCGGGACGAATTCCGCTTCTACGGCAATGTGGATATCGGTGGCGATGTCGGCCTGGACGACTTGCGGGGGATGTACGACGCCGTGGTTCTGGCCATCGGCTCGCCCGAGGATAACAAACTGGGCATTCCCGGCGAGGACAAGCAGGGCGTCATTGGCTCCGCCGCCTTTGTCGGCTGGTACAACGGACACCCGGAATTCGTCGATCTGGATCCCGATCTGAATTCCGCCAATGTTTGCGTCATCGGCAACGGCAATGTGGCCATCGATATCGCCCGCCTGCTGGTCAAGACCAGGGATGAGCTGTCGCCGTCCGATATTACCAATGCTTCCCTCGATGCCCTGCAGGCTTCCGCCGTCCGGGATGTTTATATGCTGGGGCGGCGCGGCCCGGTGGAAGCCAAATTCACCAATGTCGAACTGCGCGAGATGGGCAAGCTGGAAAACTGCGTGCCGCAGATCGATGGCGCGGTTATTCCCGACGGCGTGCCCGAGGATGACGAGATGTCCGACCGGGACCGCCGCCTGCGGGAGCGCAACCTGGCTACCTTGCGGGAATTCGTTCCCCGCCAACCGGACGAATTAGAAAAGCGCGTGCATTTTCAATTCTACGCCGCGCCGCGCGAAATCCTGGGCGGGGACAAGGTGGAAGCCGTCCGCCTGGAACGCACCCAGGTGGTGGATGGCCGGGCCGTGGGTACGGGCGAATTTTTCGAGATCGAGACCTCTTTGGTGCTGCCGGCGGTGGGCTATCGCTCCTCGGGCCTGGAAGGTCTGCCGTTCAACGAGGACTGGGGCGTCGCCAACCACGACGACGGCCGGGCCGGCGAGGGCCTGTATGTGGTTGGTTGGATCAAGCGCGGCCCCACGGGCGTTATCGGCACCAACCGCCCCGACGGCCAACAAGCCGCCAAGCAGATTCTTGAAGACCTGCCCGAGGGTTCGAAACCGGGCCGGACGGCGCTGGAAGCCGCCCTCTCGGCCAACGGCGCCAGGATCGTCAACTACGATGATTGGCGGACCCTGGATGCCCATGAGAAGGCTCAGGCCCGCGACGGCGCGCCAAGAGAGAAAATGATTACCGTGGCGGCCATGCTGGAGCTTCTGGACGGCGCCTAGGCCCTCGCGTAGGCTCCCGGCCCATGGCAAGCTATCTTCGCCCCACCGAGCTATCCCATGCGCTTTCGGCCCTCGCCGCGCAAGACCTGACCGTGCTTGCCGGCGCCACGGATTATTACCCGGCACAGGTGGGCCGGCGGAGCGACCATGACATCCTGGATTTGAGTACCATCAAGGATCTGTCCGGTATCACCTCGACGGAGGATTATTGGCGGATCGGCGCCATGACCACCTGGCGCGATCTGATGGATGCCGAGTTGCCGTCGTGTTTCGACGGTCTGAAGGCCGCCGCCCGGCAGATCGGCGGGATGCAAATTCAGAATACCGCGACCATCGCCGGCAATTTATGCAACGCCTCGCCGGCGGCGGACGGCGTGCCGCCCTTGTTGAGCCTGGACGCGCGGGTAGAGTTGGCGGACCGGTGGGGATCGCGCGAACTTGCCCTGGCGGACTTCATCCAAGGCAACCGCCGCACGGCCTTGGAACAGGGGCAATTGCTGACGGCGATCCTGGTGCCCAAGGCCCTGGAAGCGGGGCGGAGCGGATTTATCAAGCTGGGCGCGCGTAGCTATCTGGTGATTTCCATTGTCATGGTGGCCGGTCTGGTGCTGCTGGATGCCCGCGGCAAGGTGCGGCGGGCGAATTTGTCGGTGGGCGCCTGTTCCGAGATCGCCCAAAGGCTGCCCGCCCTGGAAGCCGACCTGCTGGGCCGAACGTTGTCGGATTTGCCGGTCGATCTGGTCGGACCGGCGCACTTCGCGCATCTTTCTCCCCTGGACGATCATCGCGGCACGGCGGCATATCGTCTGGACGCCGCCGCAACATTGATCAAGCGTCTGCTGGGGGAATTGCGCCCATGAACGATGGCCGGGTGAGCCTGAATTTCTGCCTGAACGGTGCCCCGCGCCAGGCACGCCTGCGGCCCATGGCGCGGCTGTCGGAAACCTTGCGCGAGGATTTCGGTTGCACCGGGGTCAAGGTGGGCTGCGATGCCGGTGATTGCGGCGCCTGCACGGTGTTGCTGAACGGCCGCCAGGTTTGCGCCTGTCTGGTGCCCACCGCCCGCATCGACGGCGCCCTGGTGGTCAGTGCCGAGGGCATGATGGCCAACGGTTTTCTCAGCCGCATCCAACAGGCCTTTCTGCGCCATGGCGCGGTGCAATGCGGGGCTTGCATTCCCGGCATGTTGGCGGCGGCGGCGGATATCGCCGCGGCTTTTGAAAATCCAACGCGCCAGCAGGTGCGCGACGGCCTGGGCGGCGTGCTGTGCCGCTGCACCGGCTACCGGAAGATCGTCGAGGCCGTCGTGGATGCCGGCCGCGACCCAAGTGCCATCGATTGCCCCGAGGGACCCGCCATCGGCGCCCGGCTGTCGCGCAGGGATGCCGTCGCGAAACTCGACGGAAGCGCGCAGTTCGGCGCCGACGGCATTCCCGCCGATGCCCTGTGGCTGCGCGCCGTGCGTTCGCCCCATATGGCGGCGGCTTTCACCATTGGCGATTTGACGCCGCTTTTCGACCGCCACCCCGGCTTGGTCAAGGTATTGACCGCGGCCGATGTTCCCGGCAGCAAATTATACGGCGTCTACCCCGATATGAAGGATCAGCCCGTATTTGCCATGGATGAAGTGCGGTTCCGCGGCGAAGTGATCCTGGCCTTGGTGGGCGAAAGGGAAACCTTGGAGGCCATTTCGGATGCCGAGTTGCCCATCGTCTATGAGGTCGGTGAGCCGATCATCGGGCTTGATGCCGCCCTGGCGCCGGGCGCCCGGCGGATCCATGCCGGCAAGCCGGGCAATGTGCTGATCGCGGCGGAACTGCGCAAGGGTGACGGCGATGTGGCGCTATGCGCCCATGCGGCGGCCGGCAAATGGCGGACCAGTTATGTGGAACATGCCTATATCGAGCCCGAGGCGGGTTTCGCCCAACGCCAGGGCGACCGCCTGGAAATCCATGTCACCACGCAATCGCCCTACTTGGACCGCGACGAGGTCGCCCTGATCATGGGCTTGGCGCCCGACCGGGTGCGGATCGTCCCCACGGTCTGCGGCGGCGGTTTCGGCGGCAAGCTGGATCTATCCGTACAACACCTGCTCGCCGTGGCCGCCTGGTCTCTGGACCGGCCCGTGGCCTGTGTCTTTGACCGTCCCGAAAGCATGACGGCAACGACCAAGCGCCATCCCGCCCGGATCGAGGCGCGCTTTGGCTGTGATGAGGACGGCCGCCTGCGGGCGATGGAAATGACGGCGGATTTTGACACCGGCGCCTATGCCTCCTGGGGCCCGACGGTGGCGGGACGGGTGCCGGTGCATGGCGGTGGACCCTATTATTGGCCCGCCGTGTCCATCGATGCCCGCGCGGTGTTGTCGAACGGGCCGTCTTGCGGCGCCTTTCGCGGCTTTGGCGTGCCCCAGGTGGCGCTGGCGCACGAGGCGCTGATGGATGACCTGGCGGAACGGTTGGGCATGGACGCCTTGGAATTCCGCCATAAAAATGCCCTCAGGGCCGGCGACCGCACCGCCACGGGGCAATTGCTGACGGCCAGCGCCGGTCTGGACCAATGTCTCGATGCCCTGCGGCCCACCTGGAAGCAAGCCCAAATTGAGGTTGGCCTGCACAATGAAGGCGGCCCCGTCCGCCGCCTGGGCGTTGGTCTGGGCTGCATGTGGTATGGCTGCGGCAACACCGGCATGAGCAATCCATCCACGGTGCGGGTCAGCCTGTCGGCGGACGGCCGGATCACCCTTTTCAATGGCGCCGTGGATATCGGGCAGGGCAGCGACACCATCATGGTGCAGATTTGCGCCGACGCCCTGGGGCTGGCGGTCGATGCCATCGAACAGGTCACGGGCGACACGGACCTGACGCCGGATGCGGGCAAGACCTCCGCCTCGCGGCAGACTTATGTTACCGGCAAGGCAACGGAACTGGCCGCCCTGGATCTACGGCAAAAAATCCTTCGCCTGAGCAACGCCCCGGCGGATGCGCAAATCACCCTGTCACAAGGCAGTTTGATGGTCGGCGAAACCGAAGTTGCCCTTTCCCGCCTGGACACCGGCGACGGCGATATGGTTTTGGTCGGCGAAGGTGTGTTTGATCCGCCGGCCACGGCCCTGGATCAAAAGGGCCAGGGCGAACCCTACGGCACCTACGCCTTTGCCGCGCAAATGGCGGTTGTCGAAGTCGACATGGAATTGGGCACCACCAAGGTGCTGCGGATCGTCGCGGCCCATGATGTGGGCCGGGCGATCAATCCCACCCTGATCGAAGGGCAAATCGAGGGCGGTATCGCCCAAGGCCTGGGCCTGGCCTTGATGGAGGAATTTTTGCCCGGCCGGACCGAAAATCTGCACGACTACCTGATCCCGACCGTGGGCGACATGCCGGAGATCGAGGTGATCCTGGTGGAAGACCCCGATCCGAACGGACCGAGCGGGGCCAAGGGCGTTGGCGAACCGGGCCTGGTACCCACGGCGCCGGCCATTCTGGCCGCCATCAAATCGGCCGCCGGGGTACGCATGCGCGAGGTTCCGGCGACGCCGGCTCGTTTGCGGGCCGCCATCCTGGCCAAGGCATCCAAGGCATCCAAGGCGGGGGCGGCGGCATGAGCGATACGGTGCGCTGCGATGCCTGTCCCGTGCTCTGCCGTATCCGCGAGGGCCGGGCCGGGGCCTGCGACCGTTACGCCAACCGGGACGGCGAACTGGTGCGGCTGGATCCCCTGTTGGTGGCGCAACGGGTGGTCGATCGGGACGGCGCCATGGTGCCTTTCCTGCAAAGCTCCGAAGAATGGGACGGGACGCTGGTGGCGGGCGCGGAAAGCTTTGTCACCGGGGTTGGTGCCACCACGACCTACCCCGATTACAAGCCCGCGCCCTTTATCGTCGCCTCCAAATCCGGCGGCGTGGATATGGTCACCGTGGTTTCGGAAGGCATTTTCAGCTATTGCGGCTTGAAGGTAAAAATCGATACGGACCGCTTTCTGGGCGAGGAACAACAGGCCGTGCGCTGCCTTGGCGAACAGGTCGGCCACGTCAGCACCGCCGAATACGGCAGCCAGATGCTGGCCCTGGGCGGGGTCCGTCACCTAACGGGCGGCAGCAAGAAAGAGGGCGCGGTGACCTGCCAGATGATGCTGGATTTGTGCCAGGGCGGGGCGGTGGAATTGGTGGTGGACGGCGGCGCCAAGGTGGTTGTCCAGGCCGGGCAACCGCCCATTGTCGATGACGAGCGGGAAATCCGCATGCGGGTGGGTTGCGGCTCGGCCACCATCGGCATGTTCGCGCCGCAATGGCATGGCCTGGCGGATGAAGTCATTGTCATCGACGATCATATCACCGGCGTTTTGAGCGAGCATCAGGCCGGCAAGTTTCTGGACATGCCCACGGCCGGGGTGCGGGTGCGGGGGCGGCGCTCGACGCCCGGACGCTATTTCCAGGTCGCCGGTCACGGCGATGGCTGGGGCGGCACGGATATCGAGGATCCCCTTACCATTATAGACCGGGTCGAGGATAAGAACGCCTGGCCCGGCTTGCGCCTGTTGATGGTCAGCACGACGGGCGAGGACGCGGCCTATTTCATCCTGGATGCCGATCTGAAGCCCCAGGCCGCGCCCATGCCGGACGCGCTCCAGGTTGTGGTGGACCGCATTGCCGAGAATTGCGAACCGGCCATGTGCAGCGTGCTGTTCATGGCGGGGGCGGGCGGTTCCCTTCGCGCCGGGGTTACGGAAAACCCCGTGCGCCTGACCCGTTCGGTCCGCGAGCGGGTGACCCGAGTGAGCTGCGGCGGCGCGCCGGTTTATATATGGCCCGGCGGCGGCATCACCTTGATGGTGGATGTGACCCGCATGCCCGCCGGCTCCTTCGGCTACGTCCCCACGCCCGCCCTGGTGGCGCCGATTGAGTTCACCTTGCCCCTGGCCGACTACCGGGAGATGGGCGGCTATATGGATGCCGTCCGTGATCTGGACGAGGTTCTTGCCCGGAGCGATACGAAAAGCCTGCCGTGGCGGGGCGAAAACCCTTGGCCCTTGACGCCGGGCGATGAAACATGAAAGGGCCCCAGGTCAGCCGCGATGAACATGGCCGGTCGCGCCTGTGCCACGGACCGATCGATTTGATCGTCGAGATGTTCGGCTCGAAGACCGAGGTGGACAGGGCCCAGGCGCAGGTGGCGGCCTATTTTCAAGAGGTATTGAATGGCCTGGTCGCGGAACTTGCCTTGTTGCGCCGTCCCCTTGGCGCCGCCTATCCGATGTTCCATGGCCCGGTGGCCCGCGCCATGGCGCGGGCGGCCTGGCCCCATCGCGATGCCTATATCACGCCCATGGCCGCCGTCGCCGGCGCCGTCGCGGATGCCGTGCTCGCCGCCGCCGTCGAGGGCCGGGTGCTGCAAAAGGGCTATGTTAACAATGGCGGCGATATCGCCTTCCATCTGACGCCGGGGGAAACACTGGACGCGGGCGTGGTGGCCGATCTGAAGACCGGCGGATTGTCGGGTCACATGCATCTAACTCACGGCATGGTGGCGCGCGGCCTTGCCACGTCCGGGTGGCGCGGGCGCAGCCATTCACGCGGCATCGCCGATGCCGTCACGGTACTGGCCGCCTCCGCCGCCCAGGCGGATGCCGCCGCCACCATGATCGCCAACCGGGTCGATGTGGATCATCCCGGCATCGAACGGGTGCCGGCCAACAGCCTTGATCCCGATAGCGACCTGGGCGAGCTTGCCGTTACCGTCGCCGTCGCGCCCTTGCCGGAAGGGGCGCGCCGGGCGGCATTACTGTCGGGCGTTGATTTGGCCCGTGGGCTGTTGGCGCAAGGGATCATCATGGGCGCGATGTTGAGTTTGGGCGATCAGGCGGCGACGGTCGGCGGCCTTGCGGGCGATGCAAGACAGAACAAGGGGAGCCGCCAGTGAGCATGGTTATCGGTTGCGACGTGGGCGGCACCTTTACGGATTTGATCCTGCTGGACGAGGCCGCCGGCGAGGTCCGTATCGCCAAGGTTCCCACCACGCCCGGCAATCAGGCCCTTGGCGTCATGGACGCGATTGCCAAATCAGGCGCCGCCTGCGCCGAATTGTCATTATTGATCCACGGCACGACGACCACCACCAACGCCTTGCTGGAAAAAAAGATCGCCCGTTGCGGCCTGATCACCACCAGGGGCTTTCGCGATGTGTTGGAACTGGGCCGGCGCACCCGGCCCAATCCCTATGGCTTGATCGGTTCCTTCGAAGCCCTGATCAGCCGTGAATACCGCTTGGAAGTCGATGAACGCATGGATGCCGAGGGCAATGTGGTCACGCCGCTGGATGAGAATGGCGTGCGAGAGGCGGCGCGGAGCCTGGCGGCCCAGGGCTGTGAAAGCCTGGTCATTCACTTCCTGCACGCCTATGCCAACAACAGCCACGAAACGCGGGCGGCGGAAATTGCCGCCGAAGTCTGGCCCAACGGATATATCACCGCCGGCAACACCATCCTGGCGGAATACCGTGAATACGAGCGCGGCGTGGCGGCGGCGGTCAACGCCGCCGTGCAACCCGTCATGGCCCGCTATTTGGAGCGTCTGCGGGAGGCGTTGAAGGCGGGGGGGTACCAGCGCGACTTGCTGGTCATGCAGGGCAACGGCGGTACCGTATCCTCCGCCATCGTTTCGAAAAGCGCCATTAATACCGTGATGTCGGGGCCCGCCTCCGGGGTCATCGCCGCCGCCTATACCGGCGCGCGCAGTGGCTTCGACAGCCTGATCAGCTATGACATGGGCGGCACCTCGTCCGACGTGGGCCTGATCCGGGGCGGCATTCCCGCGACCTCGTCCGAATTGCAGTTGGAATACGGCATGCCGATCCATGTTCCCATGGTCGATGTGCATACCATTGGCGCCGGCGGCGGCTCCATCGCCTTCATCAACGATGCCGGCATGTTGCAGGTCGGACCGCGCTCGGCCGGCGCCGAACCCGGCCCCATCTGTTATGGCCGCGGCGGGGTGGAGCCGACCATAACGGACGCCAACCTGGTTTTGGGCCGGTTGAACCCCGAGGCATTGTTGGGGATCGAAAATCCGGTCTCCCTGGAGCACGTGCGCCAATGTCTGGCGACCAGCGTTGGCGCCGCCCTGGAACTGGATGCCGAGGGCGCGGCGGCGGCCATCGTGCAAATCGGCAACGACCGCATGGCGGGCGCGATCCGCATGGTCAGCCTGGCCCGCGGCCACGATCCCCGCGATTTCGCCTTATTCGCCTTTGGCGGCGCGGGGCCCTTGCACGCCACCGCCCTGGCCGCCGAACTGGCCATTCCCAAGGTGTTGATCCCGGCCCGGCCCGGCATCACCAATGCCATCGGCTGCATCGTGGCGGATATGCGCCATGATTATGTCAAGACCATAAACCAGCCCTTGGCCACGGTGGATATGGACCGGGTGCATGACATCATGGCGCGGCAGATCGCCGAGGGCCGGGCCACGATCCAATCCGAAGGGATCGCGGTCGAGACGGAAATCCTGGTGCATGCCGCCGAGATGCAGTTCCAGGGACAGAGCCATATGCTGCGCATTCCCCTGGACAGCGCCACGGTTGGCCGGGAGGCCATCCAAACGGCGTTCGAGGAGGCCTATTTCAAGCGCTTCTCCCTGCGTTTGCCGGAGATCGGCGCGGTTCTCGTCACCTTGCACACCGCCGTCATCGGCCGCCGCGGGGAAGTCGCCCTGGCCTCCCTGATGGACCCTGAATTGCGCGCCGACAGCGTCGCGGGCGCCGTGACTGGCCGCCGCCGGGTCTGGTTTTCCTCCGGCTGGGCGAATACGCCCATCATGGCGCGGGATGCCTTGCCCCTTGGCGCCCGGTTTTCCGGCCCGACGGTGTTGGAACAATTGGACACCACGATTGTCATTGAACCGGGCAATGAAGTTGAAGTCGACGATGCCGGAAACCTTCTGATCCAGGTGCCAAGCGCCTTTCGGGGATAAAACCATGACAGCGACAACCAAACCCGGCCTGGACCCCGTGACCCTGGCGGTCTTGCAAAATGGCCTGAACCAGGTTTGTAACGAGATGGACCTGGCCTTTCAGCGGGCCGCCTTCAGCCCGGTCATCGCCGAGGCCATGGACCGCTCGGACGGCATCTATCACCGTGACGACGGCGCCCTGATCGCGCAGGGGGAATTGGGCCTGCCGATATTTGTCGGCACCATGCAGTATTCCACCCGCGCTGTCATTGATCGGGCCAAGGATCTGCGGCAAGGCGATGTCTATATCGTCAACGATCCCTATCTGGGCGGCACCCATCTGATGGACGTACGCATGGCGATGCCGTTCTATTACCGGGGCGAGATATTCTGCTGGCTCTCCAACACCGGCCATTGGCGCGATACCGGCGGCGCGGTGCCGGGCGGGTTTTCCGCCACGGCAACGGAAGTGGAACAAGAAGGGCTGCGCCTGCCCCCCGTCAAACTTTACAAGGCCGGCGTGCTGGACGAGGAAATCCAGGCCATCATCCTCTCGAACATCCGCGTCGCGGACGAAACCCTGGGCGACATCAAGGCGCAATCAGCCGCCCTGCGGATTGGCGAGCAAAGGTTGACGGCGCTGTTGGACCGCTATGGCCGGGATACGGTCGAGGCCGCCATCGATGAAATGCGGGTCAGGGCCGCGCAACAAATGCGGGCCTCCATCGCCCACATCCCCGACGGCGTCTATCAAAGCATTGCCTGGATAGATTCCGACGGCGTGGTGAACGAGCCCTTGAAGATCGACCTGAGCATCGAAAAACGCGATGGCGAGCTGTTTTTCGATCTCTCTAAATCCAGCCCGCCCTGCAAGGGGCCGATGAATTCGGTCATCGCGACGACCCATTCCGCCATCTATCTCGCCATGAAGCATATATTCCCCGAGGTGCCCATCAACGCCGGCACGTTCGAGCCGTTGCACATCGCCGATGCCTCCGCGACGTTCCTGCATGCCAAATACCCCCGGCCGGTATCGGGCTGCGCGGCGGAGGTCAGCCAGCGCATCGCCGAGGCGGTGTTCGCGGCCCTGGTCCCCGCGTTGCCCGACCGTTTGTTCGCCGCGCCGGCCGGAACCTCGGGTAATTTTGCCCTGGGCGGCATCGATCAGCGCCATGACAAACCCTACGTGATGTATCTGTTCACGGGCGGCGGTTATGGCGGCAGCCTGCGGATGGATGGCTTGAGCAACGGCTGCTCCACCATCGGCATCTCGACCATGCAGCCGATCGAGGTGTTGGAGCAACGCTACCCCATTCTGTTCAAGGAGTTTTCCTTGCGGGAGGGTTCGGGCGGCGCGGGCCGGCAGCGGGGCGGCTTCGGGGTCAACTACACCATTCAGTTGCGGCAAGGCTGGGGCCGGGCCTCCTTTGTCATGGATCATGGCCGCTTTGGCCCGCAAGGGGTGCTCGGCGGCGAGGATGGCGCGGTGAACGTGGTGCGGGTGGAGCGTAACGGCGAGAACTATATTCCGCCGCATTTATCCAAGGCTCAGGATATCGAAGTGGCCGAGGGCGATCTCATTCATGTTTCCACGCCGGGCGGGGGCGGTTACGGAGAGGCGAAGCTGCGCGATCCCAGCCTGATAGAGCGCGATCTGCGCCGAGGCTATTACACAGAGGAACAGGCGTCCGCGCTTTGGGGTGAACAAATGGCCCTCATTCGACGAAAGGTTGAAGGGTAACCTCCCGTTAACCAATTTCCGGCACTCTTCCGCCATCTTTGAGCGGAGGGCCGCGCATGGCCGACTATGATTTCGGGCTATTTTCCTGCCTTGTTGTCGATGACAGCTCGTACCTGCGGACCTTGCTGTCCAGTTCGTTGCGGGCCATCGGCGTTGGCAGCGTGAAAACCGCCGATGATGGCGGCCAGGGTATCGAATTTCTGCAATTGGTGCGGTCCGATCCCATGAAAGCCGGCATGCAGAACGTGGATATCATCTTCTCCAATTGGCAGATGAGCCAGGTGGACGGCATGATGTTGCTGCGCTGGGTGCGCCGGCACAAGGAAAGTCCAAACCGCTTCATTCCCTTCGTCATGGTCACCGGTTACGCCGACAAGGAGAAAGTCCGCGAGGCCCGCGCCATGGGCGCGACCGAGATACTGGCGAAACCGTTTTCCGTGGTCAATCTGGGCCAGCGGCTGTTGCAGGTGGTCAACCGGCCGCGGAAATTTGTTCATACCTCGAAATACTTCGGCCCCGACCGGCGGCCCAAACAGCGCGAAGTTCCGCCCGACAGGAACCGGCGCAAGATCGACGAACGAAATGTGGAGGTGGTCCATGTCTAGCCCAGCGACCCAAGGCAAGGCCGAAAAGGTTCCCGGCGTCCGTTTCTATGTCATCCGCAATGCCCTGCGGGAAAAAGCCTCGGGGGGTAGCGCGAATCCCGGTGAGGCGGGCGGCATTCCCATCGAGGCGATCCAGGCGGCCGAGGCGGAATTCACCAAGATGGCCGAGGACTATCCTGACTGGGTGCAGAGCCTGATCGACGAGCTGTATGACAATTATCGGCGCTGCATCGATACACCGGAACTGCGGCATGAAAAAATCGCCGCGATCAACGAGATCGCCCACGACATGAAGGGCCAGGGCGGCACCTTCGGTTATCCCCTGATCACGAATTTCGGCGACTCACTCTACAAATGCACCCACAAGTCCGAGGAATTCAACGATAACCTCATCGAACTGCTCAAGGCCCACATCGACGGCATGAAGGCGGTGATTTCAGGCCGGGTCAGTGGCGACGGCGGCGACATAGGCCAGGAACTGCTGGCCTCGCTCAATCAGGCCGTCGAGAAATATTCCGAAGCGGATAGCTAATAGCGCCCGACGGCCCGCGGGTAGTGGTGTCCACGGCATGATGATAGGTTTCCCCCTGGCATGAATGCCGGGAGGAGAACAAACATGAGCACGGCACTTGACGGCGTCCGCGTCATAGACATGACGCATAATCAGGCCGGGCCGGCCTGCGGCCAGATATTGGGTTTTCTGGGCGCCGATGTCATCAAGCTGGAGGAACCGACGGGGGGTGACGTGGCCCGCCGGAACATGGCGGATGAACACGGCGACAGCCTGTTTTTCCTGGTTCTGAACGCCAACAAGCGCAGTCTGACCCTGAATTTGAAATCGGACCAAGGCAAGGAATTGTTCAAGCGGCTGATCGGGCAATCGGACGTGTTGGTGGAGAATTTCGCGCCCGGCGCCCTGGATCGGCTGGGCCTGGGATATGACGTCTTGAAGGAGATCAACCCGGCTCTGGTCTTCGCCACCATCAAGGGCTTCGGCACCTACGGCCCCCATGCCGATTACAAGAGCTTCGAGCCGATCGCCCAGGCCATGGGCGGGGCCATGAGCGTCACCGGCCAGCCCGACGGGCCGCCCACCTATATCTGGCCCTCGATCGGCGATTCCGGTACCGGCATGCATATGGTCATCGGCATTCTGGCGGCGCTGCAGCAACGCCATACAACGGGCCTTGGCCAGCATGTCGAGGTTTCCATGCAGGATGCCGTGGTCAATCTCTGCCGGGTCAGCCTGCGCGACCATCAACGCCTGGGCCACGCCATGCCGCGCCAGGGCAACCAACTCGGCCGCAACGTGCCCGGCACCATCTATCCCTGCCATCCGGGCGGGCCGAACGACTATGTCTATATTTTCGCTCAGCCACAGATGTGGGAAGCCTTCCTCGATGTGATCGGCCGGCCGGAATTGGCCGGGGAGCCGCGATTTGCCACATTGGAAGACCGTTGGGAAAACCGCGAGGCCCTGGACGGGATCATCGGGGACTGGACCGGTACGCGCGGCAAGCAGGATATCATGCGGGCCATGGGCGCGGCGGGGGTGCCGTGCGGGGCCGTTCAGGATACCGGCGAGGTGCTGGCCGATCCGCATCTGAAGGCGCGCGAGATGATCGTCGATTTGGAATACGGCCGGCGCGGCGTCTATCAGACCGTCGGTTGCCCGATCAAGCTTTCCGCCTCGCCGGCCGAGATCACCCGCCCGCCGGAGCTGGGCGAGCATACCGATGATGTATTGCGCGAGTTATTGCAGGTCAGCGAAGACGACATCGCCCGTCTGCGCCAGGACAAGGTCGTCTGACCGTTTTCTGGGGACACGTAACAAATACATGTCCACACAATACTCTGCCTGAGCCATTGGTAGGGGTGAATAGGGGGACATGTACTCGTTACGTGTCCCCTTATTCATGGAGCTTCGTTTTCGCCCCGGTTATACCAGACGTCATAAGTCATGACACGTTTGCCCATTCGCGTCGCGTTATGGAGGTGATTCTGTCGGGCGTGGCGGTGAAATCGGCCCAGGCCTCGCAGCAGGCCTCGACGATCTCTTCGTAGGTTTGGAAGACGCGGTGT
>JAYGEB010000391.1:0-13062 GCA_046582595.1 Alphaproteobacteria bacterium
CCCAGAATATTCTAGCGGGATCATGATCCCAGTGGGTGGCCGGGCGGGGGAGCGGGAGGCCCGGCGATTCAACGTTGGTTGAAAATACTCTGGCGCCGCCATCGGTTTGCGCGCATATTTCCTTTAGCGGGAACGGATCGCAGCGGGGGCGGATGGGTCGTCGCCGGCGGCGCCCAATGGCGCCCTTTCCCAACTCGGGCCGGTGCCGGCCCACGGCCCGGAATGGAACGGAAAGGAGACCGCCATGCGCGTGGTTATCGCCATGATGAAGCACGAGACCAACACTTTTTCGCCGGTGCCGACGCCGATCGAGCGCTTCGCCAAGGCCCAGCCCCTGCCTTACGAGGGGCGGCAGGTGCATGACGCCTTCAAGGGCACGGGCAGCGGTGTCGGCGCCTATATCGACCTGGCGGAGGACGCGGGCGCCGAGATGGTCTTTCCCATCGCCGCCAATGCGCCGCCCTCGGGGCCCGTGCATGACGAGGCCTACGAATATATTGTCTCGCGGATATTAAGCGCGGTGGAAGCGGGCTGCGACGCCATCCTGCTGGATCTGCATGGCGCCATGGTGACGCAAAGCCTCGACGACGGCGAGGGCGCCTTGCTGGCGAAAATCAGGGAGATCGCGCCGGATGTGCCCATGGCCGTGACCCTGGACATGCACACCAACATGTACCCCGCCATTGCCGACAACGCCACGGTGATCGCCGGTTATCAAACCTATCCCCATATCGACAATTACGAAACGGCGGCGCGGGCGGCGCGGCCCGTGTTCGCCATGCTGGACGGCCAGGGACGGCCCACCATGGCATGGGGCAACCGGCCCATGCTGCCCCACGTGATGCGCCAGGGCACCGACAATTTTCCCAACAAGGAATTGCAGGACATGACCCGCGCCATGGAGGCGGACGGCGCCCTGATCGCCACGCTGTTCGTGGGCTTCCCCCACGCCGACATCCATAACGCCGGCCTTTCCGCCGTGGTGGTGACCGACAACGATCCCGCCCTGGCCGCGTGCTACCGCGATGAATTGCTGGATTTCGCCTGGGAGCAGAGGGAAGCCTTCGTCTACCAGATCGAACCGCTGGAAGACTCCCTGGCCCGCGCCAAGGCGGCGACCGAGGGCCCGGTGGTGGTGCTGGATCATTACGACAATGCCGCCTCGGGCGGCACCATGGATACCATGGCGGTGCTGGGCGGGGTGCTGGACGCCGGGCTGGAGGACGTCGCCGCCTTTGCCATTCATGATCCCGGCGCGGTGGCGGAAATGATCGCCGCCGGCATCGGCGCCCAGGTTACCCTCAACCTGGGCGGCAAGATCGACATGCCATCCATCAACCGCCGGGGCGAGCCGCGCCTGATCACGGGGGTGGTCAAGTTGATCTCCAACGGTCAATTTTACAACCAGGGCCCGGCGCAAACCGGCATTCTGCAGGACATGGGCCCGACCGTGGTGCTGGATACCGGCGCCGTGGAGATCGTGGTGATCAGCCGCCATCAGGAACCCAACGATTTGAATTGTTTCCTGAGCCTGG
This sequence comes from Alphaproteobacteria bacterium, assembly GCA_046582595.1. Lineage (GTDB taxonomy): Bacteria > Pseudomonadota > Alphaproteobacteria. Next base: position 1,536 of record JAYGEB010000391.1, read on the forward strand.
GCATCGATCCCCTGAAAAAACGCTATCTGATGCTGAAAAGCCGCATTCATTACCGGGCCGGATTCGGCAAGGTGGCGAAACAGGTGATCGAATGCGCCGGCGTCGGGGTCTGCACCTCGGATTACGACATGCTGGATTTCAAGAATGTGCGGCGGCCAATCTTTCCCCTGGACAAGATCAACGATCCCAATCCGTCATGAGAGAGGATGATGCAATGCAGAGCGGAGAGATTGTCTTCACCGGCATGGAGCGGGTCATCTTCGGCCAGGAGGCGGCGGGCGCCGTGGCGGGAGAGGCTAAACGCCTGGGCGCCGAACGGGTCTTCCTGCTGGTCAGCGGCACCTTGAACCGGGAGACGGGCGCGGTGGACGCCCTGGCCGAGGCCCTGGGCCCGGTCTATGCCGGGCGCTGGGATCATATGCCGTCCCATTCGCCGCGCGAGGCGGTGGTGGACTGTGCCAATGCGGCCCGGGAGGCGGGCTGTGACCTGCTGGTCAGCTTCGGCGGCGGCTCGGCCACCGACGGCGGCAAGGCGGTGACCATCTGCCTGCAACACGGCATCACGGAGCCGGCGGGCCTGGAGCCGTTTCGCACCGTGGTGGATGAAAACGGCGATCGCTTCCTGCCCGAATACGATGCCCCCAGCGTGCGCCAGATTGCCGTACCGACCACCCTGTCGGGCGGCGAATTCAATGCCCGCGCCGGGATCACCAACACGGAAGAAAAGCTGAAACAAAGCTATATGCATCCCGGCATCATCCCGGTTTCTGTCATCCTCGATCCGGCCGCGACCATTTACACGCCGGAATGGCTGTGGCTGTCCACGGGCATCCGGGCGGTGGATCATGCGGTGGAGACCTATTGCTCCCTGGACGCCAATGCCTATACCGATGGCGCCGCGCTTCAGGCCCTGCGCCTGTTGAGCGAGGGCCTGGCCAGGGTCAAGGCAGACCCCTCGGACCTGGAGGCGCGCCTGCAATGCCTCATGGGCGCCTGGATTTCCATGACCGGGATTGTCACCGGCACCCGGCTCGGCGCCTCCCACGCCATCGGCCATATCCTGGGCGGCACGGCCAATGTGCCCCACGGCTATACCTCCTGCATCATGCTGCCTTACGTCATGGACTACAACGCCGCCATCAATTCCAACCGTCAGGCCGATATTGCCGCCGCCCTGGGCCGGCCCGGCGGCTCCGCCGGCGATGCCCTGGACAAGCTGATCGCTGGCTTGGGCATGCCCCGGACCCTGCGCGATGCCGGCATCAGTGAAGAGCAATTGCCGCAACTGGCGGAAAACTGCATGCTGGATTCCTGGACCTATTCCAATCCACGGGAAATACGCTCCGCGGACCAGATCATGGAAATTTTGCGGGCCGCTTTTTGATGGCCCCCGATCATGAGTGGATATGGAGACCGATTCTGGGCCGATTTTGACCAAACCGCCGGAGCCGTCGATTCGAATCGGATTCCAGGCCGCAATGAGTGTGATTTTCGCCCAATTCCCGCCAATTCCCGGAAAGAATTATACTGAATTATTTTCCATAACAAAATTCATAAGCCGATGATTCGACAACTCATTCGGCAAGGGTTAACCGCGGCTTGTGGATAGCTTGTGGGGCAATTGTGTAATATTATTTCAGTTATCCACAGAAAATTGACCAATCCTTACGATTTCATCTTGTTTGCCGCATCATCCTGATCCACCATTCATCTCAGCGGTCACGAGGGACGATGTTCAAACCCTCAAAAGTTTGGACATAAAAAGCCGGGGCCGCCGCGGGGTACCAAGACCCTTTGGTTGGACCCAACCTCGGTTGGGAAAGGCCGCTGGATACCGCTTTGGGCAACTGAAGTGGATGGTATTTCGGGACCGAAAACCTTCGGTGATGCCTCCGGGCAACATCGTTCGGTGATGGGTCGAATGGCTGGCCAGTCTTCAGATGCCCATCTTCGGATGCCATTCTTTGGATCGACCGGCCGGCTGGAACGGATGGCGGGCCTTCGGGCAAATCATTTGAACCGGCGACCGCAAAAGGGGGCCTTCGGGTAACTGGATGCGGGGCCAAGATACCTTCGGGTATGGCGGCCAAGCTGGCGGAAGCGGTCTTCGGGCCGGTTCGGTTGGCGGGTTGGAAGGCGGTTGTCGCGATGCCTCCGGGTGACAAAATTACCGCACGACGGCCCAACCGGATGCGAGGCGCTTTCGGGTGCCGCGTGACCGGGACTGCCGGGTCTTCGGGTCGGGCGGTCAAAGGCCAGGTTGGTTGGAATTTTGTTGGTCTTCGGACTGGTGAGATGGCAAACGGCAAGGCCGGGCTCATGGAAGCATGCATGTCTTCGGAGATGCGAGGCGGCCAGGGTCCGCTGGGTGGAAAGATTGGCCTTCGGGCCGGCCTGGATGCTCGGCAACCGGGACGAAGTATCATTGGGCAGGGCTTTCGGGCCAAGCCTGGGGATGCGGCGGAACGGGGATCGTGAAGCCTTCGGGGGGATCGGTCCAAACGGCGAGGTGATTGGGGAGCGGAGCCCTCCGGGGCAAGGTTCCATGGCTACCAGACCGTTGGAGCAGCAGGCCTTCGGGCACGGGTTTTCGGGCGCAAGTCCGGGAACCAGGTCTTCGGACCAGTCTTCGGACCGGTTTTTAGATAACGTGTTCGCCGGGTGGTTGGACTCCGTGAACCGGGAGGTTTCGGCCTTCGGAGACTTCGGTCTCATCGGTTCCGAGGCGTCAGGAGTATCCTTCGGGATACGCTGCTAGGACCCCGCGTCCAATGCACCTGACGCCTCTCTTTTTGTCCGCGTTTGCCCCACGCCGTGGGGAGCGGAGAAGCCGTTCTCCCAAATGCCTTAAATTACCGGGTTCCTCCCGTCGCTCAATATGCGGCCGCCGATGGCGACAAAGACCACGCCAGAGGCCCGTTCGATCCAGTGGCGGGCTCGCGAAAATCGCCGCATGACGGGGGCCGAAGACATGAACAGACTGACCAGGCTATACCAGACCAGGGAGACGGCGAAAACCAGGGCGATCATTAGCAGCAGAAGCCATGTGGGCGTCGCGGCGGTCACCGAGGTGGCGAAGACGGAGGTGAAGAGAACCATCGCCTTGGGATTGGTCAGGGTGACCAAAAAGCCGAAGCGGAAAGCATGCCCGCCCAGGCCATCGGCGGCCGAAATCTCCAGCACCGCCCGTTTGGCAAAGATCAGGCGCAGACCGAGATAGATCAAATACGACGCGCCCAGGATTCGCACCAGCCAGGCCAGCCATTGGTATTGCACCAAGACCGCCGACAGCCCCAGCAGGCTGAGAGCGGCATAGAGGCCGAGGCAGATGGAGACCCCCAGCGTGGTCCATAGCCCAGCCTTGGCGCCCCCGGTCATGGAGGAGCGTACCACGCCGACGAAATCCGGCCCCGGCAGCATCAGGGCCGGGATAAAGATGCCGAAAACACCGAGCAGGATGATTGCAGGGTCCATCCCTAGGCCCCGTCCATCCAGGCGGCCTTGTCGAAATTGACGTGCTCGCCGAAATAATGCACCGCGCCTTCCAGATTATCCATTTCCTCGATGCGGTAGATCTTCTTGGGCCCGGCGATGCGTTCGACCACGTCGCGTTCCGACACCCAGGCCTCCGCCGTCTGCAAGGTGCTTTGCCGTTGCAGGACATCCCAGATGTAGTAATGATGGGGCACCACGACGCGCGGCTTCAGGCGCTCAATGATCGCTTCCACGTGTACATGACCCATGACGTGCTGAGAGGCGTCCACCGGCAGCAGGGCGATATCGATATGGCCCAGGGCCTTCCAGATATCGTCGGGCGGGTCGTGGCGGTTGTCGCCCCAATGGACGATGCGCAGGCCGCCCGTCTCCACCACGATCAGGCAATGATCCCAGGACCGGGGATTGTTGGGCGGCTCCACCTCGGTGCCGTGGAAATGCTCATGGATTTTTTTAAAGTCATAGATGGCGCAGCTTGAATCCACCGCATGCTTGTCCGCCAGACCATAGATGGTCATGTCGCCAAAGCTGTACATGCCGATCAGGCGGTCCAGCAGGACATGGGCATCCAGGCGGTGCAAGGCATCGTGATCGAAATGGGCGTGGGTTGAGACGCCGATATCCACCGCCGTAAGGGGAAAATCCCTGAAATACCAATCCCACGTCCGCGAGGGATGATTGCGCCAGGGATCGATCATAACGCCGACCCCCTTGGGCGAAGTGATGCGGAAGGCCGAGGAGCCGTAGAACGCCACCTCCACCGGACCATCGCGGGCCGGCGAGCGGTCAGCCTGTAACTCGATCATCCGGTTATGATTGGTGGTCATTTGCCAGACGTTCAGGCCGGTATCGATATCGGTCATGAGTCCCTCAATTCAGCACGGTCAAGCCCAATGCGATGACTTTTATTACGGTGACGTAGTATTTATATCCATTGGTGTTTTAGCAGGTATTTTAGCAGTGCGCCACGAATATAAGTACTACGTCACCGTATTAAAAGTCACCGCATTGGGGCCGCCGCCGAAGACCTAACTCAAGCCTTGGCGGCGGTGGCCTCGATCTCGATCAGCATTTCGGGCGAGGCCAGGCCGTCGATTATCAGAAGCGTCGAGGCGGGCAAGGTGGCATCGCCGATCACCTTCTTGCGGGCGGCGCGGTAGGCATCGACGTTGCGCGGGTCGGTGAGGAAAACAGTGAACTTGACCAGGTGTTTCTTGGCCATGCCGTTTTCCTTCAGAGCGGTCAGGATGTTGCGGAAGGCCTGCTCCGCCTGCTTGCGAATACCGTCCTGCAACTTGCCCTTGGGGTCGATCCCGACTTGGCCGGCGATCACCAGCCATTCGGCGCCCGCCGGTACCTTGACACTGTGGGAATAGGCGCCTTGGGGCTTATGACTGCCCTTCGGATTTACGAACTGGTTCATAACAGCAACCTCCCTTGTTGGATTTGTCTCCGGCAATGCCTCTATCTTAGCCGACCATGCTGTATCCGCCACTGATGGATATGATCTGGCCGGTAATCCAACTGGCCCCCGCCGAGGCCAGAAAGGCCACCGCCGGGGCCACGTCCTCGGGCTGGCCAATCCGGCCCGAGGGATAATTCCGCACGATCTTGGCCATGTTTTTTTCCAGCCATGCCTTGTCGCTGTGGCCGGTTTCCACCAGGCCGAGGGCGACCGCGTTGACCGTGATGCCGTCGCCGCCCAGTTCCTTGGCGAGCGACTTGGTCAGGGACAGCACGCCGCCGCGGGCGGCGGCGGTGATGGACAGCCCCTTCTCGCCGACCCGCGCGGAGTCGCCGGCCAGGGAAATGATCCGGCCATCGCCCGAGGCCGCCAGATGCGGCACGGCGGCATGACAGCAATGGATCACGCCATACAGGCCCACATCGATTTGGGCGCGCCAATCGGCCGGCGTGGTGGCGACGAAACGCTGGGGCGTGACATAGCCGGCGTTGTTGACCAGCACGTCCAGGCGGCCAAAATCAGCCGCCACCCGTTCGGTCATGGCGCAAACCGCTTCATGGTCCGCAACATCGGCGCCATAAGCCTTGGCCTTGCCGCCCCGCCCCTCGATCTCCATCACCAGGGCATCGGCTTCCGCCTCGGAGCCGCGGTAATTGACCGCGACGGCGGCGCCTTCGTTGGCCAGCGCCAGGACGATCTCGCGCCCCACGCCCCGCGCCCCGCCGGTGACCAGGGCCACCTTGCCATTCAAGCCCAAATCCATGTTGTCCTACTCCTGTTTTTCCTTGATCAAGCGGAACAGCCGCTCCGGCGTCATGGGCAGAACGCTGACGTCCAGACCGATGGCGTCGGTGATGGCGTTGGCCAGGGCCGCCGGCGCGCCGATGGTGCCGCCCTCTCCCATGCCGCGGAACCCGCCGATGTTATCGGGTAAATCGGTCTGCACATGATGGACCGTCATGGTTGGAATTTCCACCGCCGTGGGCACCACGTAGTCCATCAGACTGGCGCTCTGAATTTGCCCGCTGCCGTCGAACACCACTTCTTCCATCAGGGCGGCGCCGATGCCCTGGGCGACGCCGCCATGCACCTGGCCATCGACAATCAGGGGATTGATCACCCGGCCGCAATCATCCGCCACGCCATAATGCAGAATTTTCACGCCGTAGGTTTCGCGGTCCACTTCCACCATTGTCAGATGGCTGGCCGGCGAGGTGGTGCCGAAATAGGGGTCGTACATGCGGGTCGCCTGCAATTCGATCGCCTGGCGCAGTTCCTTGGGAAAACGGCCCATTTCCGAATAGACCGCCTTGGCCAGTTGCCGGAAGCTCATGGACCGATCCGTGCCTTTGACGAAAATTCTGCCCCCCACTGCATCCAGATCGCCCACGTCGGCCTCAAACATATGGGCGGCGGCCTGCAAGACCTGTTCCCGCACGGCGCGGGCGGAGACGATCGCGGCGCCGCCCGCCAACACCGTGCTGCGGGAGGCGAAGGTGCCGGTGCCGTGGGCCATCCCGGCGCTGTCGCCATGGATCACCTCCACATCCTCGATCCGCACGCCCAGTTCCTCGGCGATGACCTGGGCCAAGGTGGTTTCCAGGCCCTGGCCGTGGGAGGCGATGCCGAACTGGGCGGTCACCGCGCCGGTGGAATCGATACGGATGGTCGCCGTCTCCGTGCCTGTGTTGACCGGCATGCCCGGCGCCACGGCGATGCGGCTGCCCAGCCCGGTCAATTCGGCATAGGAGGCCAGGCCGATGCCGATCCAGCGCCCCGCCGCCCGGCCCTCGGCCTGTTGTTGGCGCAGGCGGTCATAGTCCTCCGTCACTTTGTCGAGGCATTCCATGAAACCGCAACGGTCCCAGACGATGCCGGAGGCTGATTTATAGGGAAACTCGTCGGCCCGGACCATATTGCGCCGGCGCATCTCCAACGGGTCTAGGCCCAGCCTGGCCGCCGCCATGTCCATCAAGCGTTCCATGACAAAAGCGGAAATCGGCCGGCCAACGCCGCGATAGGCCCCGGTCGGCGCCTTGGAGGTGGCGACGGCGCGGGCCCGGGCCCAGTAATTCGTCACCCTGTAAGGTCCGGGCAGGAAGGAGATCACCTGCACCGGTTCGATCGCCGCCGTCCACGGATAGACGGAATAAGCGCCAACATCGCCGATGCAATCGGCGCGCAGGGCCAGAATATTCCCATCCCCATCACAGGCCAGCTCGGCCTCGACGATCTCGTCAAAGGCCTGGGTGGTGGTCATCAGATCTTCCAGACGGTCGGACAGCCATTTCACCGGCCGCCCCAGGCGCCGGGCGATCAGGCAAACCAGGACTTCCTCGCCGTACAGCGAGGCCTTGCCGCCAAAGCCGCCGCCGACGTCCGGCGCCACCACCCGCAGCCGGTTGCCGGGGATGTCCAGCATCTCCACCAGGGCATCGCGGACGATACCGGGCACCTGGGTCGTGGAATGCAGGGTCAGGGCCCGGCGGCCGGGATCATAGTCGGCCAGGTAGCCCCGGTTCTCCATCGCCGCCGGCGTCTTGCGATGCATGCGGAAGGTACCGGCGACCCGGACGGCCGCATCGGCCATGGCCGCCTCAACATCGCCGCGATGAAAGGCGCGGGAGACAATGACGTTGGTCCCCGCCTCTTCATGCAGCAGCGGGCTGCCGTCCTTGACCGCGGCAAGCGGATCGATGGCATCCCCCAGCGGCTGATAGTCGACGGTGATCCGTTCGGCGGCATCCTCGGCCAGGTAGCGGCTATCAGCGACGACGGCGGCGACCGCCTCGCCCACATAGCGGACCTTTTCCGCCGCCAGCACCGCCAGCTCCGTGGCATGATAGTCCGCCATGCGGGAAGTCGCGCGGATCGGCTGAAAAGAGCCGTGGATGTCGGCGGCGGTGAAGACCGCCGCCACGCCCGGCATGGCCTTGGCGGCCGAGGTATCGACTTCCATAATTCGGGCATGGGCATGATCGCCGCGGCAAAAGGCGATATGCAGCAGGCCCGGAAGTTTGATGTCGTCGATGAACCTGCCCTGCCCGGTCAGCAAGGCGGGGTCTTCCACCCGCTGCACGCGGGCGCCGATGATCTTGGGCCGGGCTTCAACGTTCATCGCCAACCACCGAGCGGATGGCCTGGACAATATGTTCATAGCCGGTGCAGCGGCACAGGTTGCCCGACAGCCCCTCGCGGATCTCATCATCCGTGGCCAGGGGGTATTTACGCAGCAGATCCACGCCCGTCATCAACATGCCCGGCGTGCAGAAACCGCATTGCAGGGCGTGATGTTTCTGAAAGGCCCGTTGCAGGGGATTGAGGTTTTCGACCGTGCCCAGCCCCTCCACGGTTTCGATCTCGGCGCCGTCCGCCTGCACGGCAAGGCACAGGCACGCGCGCACGCTGTCGCCATTCAAAATGACGGTGCAGGCGCCGCAGACCCCCTGTTCGCAGCCCACGTGGGTGCCGGTCAGCCCCAATTCATGGCGCAGAAAATCGGCCAGCAACAGGCGCGGCTCCACCTCCCGCTCGTAGGCGACGCCATTGACCACCAGCCTGATCATGACCTCCTCTCCCAGGCCGCCCGCAGCGCCCGCCGGGTCAGCACCTGGACCAGGTGGCGGCGGTAGTCGGCCGATGCATGCAGATCGCTATTGGGGGTAATCTCCTCACGGGCGGCTGCCGCGACCGCCTCGATATCGCCCGGATCGGTGAACAGCGCTTCCGCCCCGGTCAACCGCAAGGGGGTTTCATGGGCGCCAATGACCACGATCCGAACCTCCGCGCCGATGGTGACGCCGACGGCGGCCAGGGCGAAATCGCCGGAGCGGCGGGCAAATTCCTCGAACCCCCAACCGGTTCCCGGCGCCGGCGCGGGCAGCATGATTTCCGTCAGAATTTCGTCCGCTTCCAGGGCCGTGGCCAGGGCGCCTTGGAAAAAGTCAGCCGCCGCAATGGTCCGTCGCGTGGTTTTCAGCCGGGCGTCCAGCAACAATGCCAGCCCCGGCAGTTCCGCCGCCGGATCGCCATGGCACAGACTGCCGCCAATGGTGCCCCGGTTGCGGATCGCCAGATGGGCCACATGGGCCATTGCCGCGTGGAGCACGGGAAAGCGCGCCTGTACCAGCGGCGAGGTTTCCAAAGCGTGATGCCGGGTCAGCGCGCCGATAGCCAGGCCGCCATCCCGTTCCTCGATATAATCCAGGCCGGGAATACGGGTGATATCGACCAGCAGGGATGGCGCCAGCAGACGGAAATTCAATAGCGGCACCAGGCTTTGTCCGCCCGCCAATATCTTGGCATCCTCCTCCCCCAGGGCGGCGACCGCCTGGTCCAGGGAGGCGGCGGCGAGATATTCGAAGGCGGGGGGTTTCACGCCCTACAGGCCCCTGAACTTGGCCTTGCGCTTGCCGTGGAAGGCCTCCACGCCCTCCTTGAAATCTTCCGAGGTGCGCAGGCGGCCATAGGCATTACCCTCGATCTCGATGCCGGCTTCAAGGGTGGTATTCTGCGCCGCGTTCAGCACCCCCTTGATGGTGCGCTGCGCCAAGGGGGAGAATTCCCGCAATTCATCGACAAAGGCATCCACGGCCTCTTCCAACTTGTCATCGGGCACGCAATCGAGGACGAAACCCCATTCCTTGGCCTCGGCGCCCGAGACGCGGCGGGAGCGGAAGGTCATGTCCTTGGTGCGTTGAATGCCGATCATGTGCAGCAAGCGGATGGAACCGCCCGATCCGGGGATCTGGCCGATACGCTGCTCCGGCAAAGCGAATTGCGCCGTTTCCGAACAGATGCGGAAGTCACAGGCCAGGGGCAATTCGAAGCCGACGCCGAAGCTGTAGCCGCGGATCTGCGCCACCACCGGCTTGTGACAGCGGCTGGGGGCGGCGATATTATGGGCCAGTTCGGAGACATGTTCCGGCGTGGCGGCCAGAAAGCCGGCGATGTTGCCGCCCGAGCTGAAATGCTTGCCCGCCGCCCGCAGCACGATGACCCGTACCCGCTCGTCCCCATCCAGTTCCTCGAACACCAGGCGCAGTTGCTCGCGCTGGCGCATCTCGATCACATTTAGGGGCGGTCGGTCGAGAATGATATCGGCGCGTTCCCGCGAGGGATCTATTTCGACGCGAAAGCCATCAAGATCATCCAGGGTTTTCGCCCGCCGGCTCTCGAAGGAATTGGACATTTGCGGTTTACTCCCTGATTACGCCGCCAAAGCCTATTCGCCGGCCGGCGATTTCGGCGCCCCCTGGATAAAGACATATCACCGCGGCCGTTTAAAGACACCTTGAAGGGCGGCGGAGACGATTGCAGACACCTCGCGTCCCCTTCACCCGCCCCACATCAACCCGGCGGGCGATAAAAGAGAAAGCCCGAGGCGATTTTTACACCACCCCGGGCTTCCTTGGCGTCGGTTGCTAGATCCCGCGTCCATGCACTGACGGTTAGGGTCTTACGGGAGCAAATCTGGGCTGTCAACGATATTTTGTGGTTCGGCGCACCGCGAGACGCAAAATCTAGTGTTTGCCGTCCCGTTTCCAGGTTTCCAGCAAAGTTGCCAGCGCCGCCACGAAGGCCAAGGGCTGGTCAAGGATCAGGTGATGGTGAGCATCTGGAATGACCACGAGAGGTGCCTTCGGCCCCATCAGGCTGTTGGCATAGCGGGCCATTTCATCCGTCACGAGGGCGCTTTTTTCGGCCCGAAACATGGCCGCGCGGCAGTTTGCCGCCGCCAGGTGCTCGTGAAACGGCTCGGCGAAGCGCCGGCCCGCCATGGCGTTGGTATCGAACTTCCAGGTAAAACCGCCCGCCACCGCCTTGATCGAGTGGCGGGCGATATATTCAACGATAAACTCGTTATCGCAGGGCTGGCGGGGCCGCAGGCGAAAGCGGCTGACGGCCTCTTCGAAGGTGGGATAGATCCGGATGGCGCCCATGGGATTGGCCTGGCGGCGGCGGTCATCCGCCGCGCCGGGGGGATAAAGGGGCGAATCAGCGATCACCAAACCGGCCAGGCGATCGCTATGTTCGGCGGCATAGCGCATGGCCATGAAACCGCCAAAACTATGGCCGACCAGGTATGTTTTCGGTCCCAACCCGGCGGCTTCGATGACCGCATGGATTTCCGCCGCCCGCAGGCTGGCGTTATATTCAGACCTTTCGCCGCTGTCCCCCATGCCGGACAGATCCATGGCTGCGACCCGGTGGCCGGCCCTGAAATAGGGCGCGATATGGCTCCACCAATGGGCATGCGCCCCGCCGCCATGCAGAAACAGAATACTCCCCGGATCGGCCGCGCCTTCGATGGGTTGCCACGACAGATAATGGATCGAACAGCCTTTCACCTCGACGCGCCGCGATTGGCCCCGCTGCCCGATGGCCCAGTGAAACCAATCGGGCGCCTGCCCCCTAACCTGCAATCGCTGTTCCGCGTCGGTCATATCCGGCACTCTAATTTGCTCCGATTTTCCCGGTCATAGCACATCTGGCCTGCAGCCCTTGATCTCGGCCCATGCTAGGCCCTAGATTGGTTGGTGGAAGGGGAACGCATTCCGGTGTTGC
>JAYGEB010000522.1:0-2169 GCA_046582595.1 Alphaproteobacteria bacterium
CTGGATCTATTTCGCGGCGGCGGCGGCGGCGCCCTGTCGGATTTCGGTGCTTGCCTGGTACGCTTGCTGGACGCCTTGGAATGGCATGGCAAGGAACGCCATTTGGCCGAAGCCATACCCCATTTCATCCCCAACCTCGACCTGGAAGGTTTCCGGGCGACCCTGGCCAATCTGAATTTTGGCACCCGGCCGCTGCGCGTCCGCCATGACCGCATCGACCCCGCATTGATACCCTGCCTGTTCGTGCCCGACAACGTGGCGGTCCCGGTCCGCGTCATTCTTAAGGCCGGGGTCGAAGGCTACCGGATTTATGACGGCACCCACCGGTTTTTCCGCCAATCCTCCGGCAAGGGACTACGCGGCACCGCATATATCGTCAAAAATTCGATAGCGGCGCGCGGGAACGCCAGCAGAAAAACCGCTCCTGGGCTTCCCCACTGGCCGGCCGCTTTCGCACCCTGATCGCCCAGGTCATCTGGTTGACCTTGATATTCAATATTCTCAGCCTGGCCATGCCGCTGTTCATGATGTCGATTTATGACACTGTTATTCCCTCGGCCTCGGTCAATCAGTTGCTGTTTCTGGTGGCTGGCGTGGCGCTTGCCATTTCAATCGAAACGGCCCTGCGCCGGCTGCGGGTCCGCGCCATGGCCTATTTGGCCGGCCGCATCGATTATCTGGTCGGCTGTTCCGAGTTTGAGCACATCTTGTTTTTGCCGCTTTCCATGTTGGAACATGAACCCCTCGGCGCGCAATTGGCGCATCTGCAGGAATTTGAATCCTTGCGGGAATTCTTCGCCGGGCCGTTGGGTGAAGCATTGTTGGACCTGCCATTCGTGCTGATCTATCTGGTGGCGATCGCCGCCTTGGCGGCTGGCTGGTTTTGGTGCCCATTGGCGCCGGGCTGGCCTTTGTTTTGTCCAGCCTGGCGATAACCATGCTTACGAAACATTTCGCCGCGGTAGGCAACGAGCACAAGGCCGACCAACAAAAGTATCTGGTTCAGGCGATTTCCGGCATGCGGGCCATCAAATTCGCCGGCTCGGAAGAAATCTGGCTGCAACGCTACCACGAACTTTCAGCCGCCAGCGCCTTGCGGGAATTCGCCATCACCCGCCAAAACAACGTGGTGCAAACGGTTTCGCGGATCATATCCCTCGCTTCGGGCATCGCCTTGATGGGTTTTGGCGCCATGGGCGTGATGGATGGCGCCATGACCATTGGTACCCTGATCGCCTCCATGGCCTTGGTTTGGCGGGCGCTGGCGCCGTTGCAATCGGGTTTCCAGACCCTCAACCGGATCGGGCAGATTAAAACCAACCTGCGGCAGATCAATCATCTGATGCGTCTGCCGACCGAACGGGTGCCCCGCCTGGTGCCGTTCAAACGGGCATTCAAGGGCCGGATCGTGTTCAACGGCGTGGCGCATCGGTTTTCCAGCGACGCGGAACTGGCCTTGCTGGGCGTTACCTTTACCGTGGAACCGGGCGAGGTCGTGGCGATTACGGGGCCCAACGGTTCCGGCAAGTCGACCATGATCAATCTTATGGCCGGGCTGTACCGCGCCACCATGGGCGCGATTTTAATCGATGGTATCGATATGCGTCAGATCGACCCCATTGATTTGCGGCAAAGCATCGCCTTGGCGCCGCAATCCACCGAACTGACATACGGCACGGTCGCGCAAAACCTGCGCCTGGCGGAGCCCACCGCCAGCGACGACGACCTGATAACGGCGACGAAACTGGCCCGGGTACACGACGGCATCATGGCTTTGCCGGAGCAATACGAAACCCGTTTGAACGAACAGGTCCTTACCGAACTGACCGAGGGTTTTAAACAGAAACTGTCCCTCGCCCGCGCCTATTTGAAAAAGGCCCCGATTATGCTGTTTGATGAACCGGGTCAGTTCCTGGACGAAGAAGGCGATCAGGCCTTCATTGCCGCCATACAAAAGCTGCGCGGGGGGGCCACCATCATTATCGTCACGCACCGGCCGAGCCACATGGAAAGCGCCGACCGCTTGCTGGTGCTGGACGGCGGCCGCTTGCAATACAATGGTCCGCCCCAGGAAGCCATGGACCGGCTGTTGGGGGACGCGCAATGAGCCGGCCAAACAATTACGCGCTCGCCAAGCACTTTGACCGCTCCCGCGGCATGCGAAGCGAT
>JAYGEB010000446.1:0-2644 GCA_046582595.1 Alphaproteobacteria bacterium
AACGGCGGTAATGGCGGTAATGGCGGTAACTATATATCGGGTTGTTGATTTAGGCGATTGAGAATTTCGTCGAACTGATCCAGGGAATTGAAGGCGATGCGAACTTCGCCGCGCTCGCCCTGGTGTTTGATCTTAACCACCAGACCGAGTTTTTCGGATAATTGCCGCTCCATGGCACGGCTGTCGGCATCTTGCCCGGAACTACCGGGCGCTACCTCGGAAATCGCGGTTTTACTTGGTTTTTTAACAAGTAGTTCCGTCTGTCTTACATTCAGGCCCTGGCGCAAAACCGCCTGGGCCATGCTTTCCGGGTCTTCCGCCGCCAACAGGGCGCGGCCGTGGCCGGCCGACAGACTGCCGTTTTGCAGCATATCCTTGATCACGTCCGGCAGGCCGAGCAGGCGCATGATATTGGCCACGTGGCTGCGGCTCTTGCTAGCGGCGCGGGCGACATCTTCCTGGGTACGGGCAAAATCGGCCATCAGCCGGCGGTAACCCTCGGCCTCCTCCAATGGCGTCAGGTCCTGGCGCTGGACATTCTCGATCAGCGCCACCTCGAGGGCCTTGTTGTCGTCCAGTTCCTTGATGATGACGGGAACTTCGTGTAATTGCGCCTCCTGGGCCGCGCGCCAGCGGCGTTCGCCGGCGACGATCTCGAATGTCTCGCCGTCATCGCCCGTGCGGCGCACCAGGATCGGCATCAGGATGCCGTTTTCCCGGATCGATTGGGTCAGGCCCTTCAACTCATCCCGATCGAATTTCTGCCGCGGCTGGTAGCGGTTGGGCACCAAATTTTCAACCGGCACCGTTCTGGCCGCCCGCAGGCGCTCCAGGGCCGGCTGATCGTCGGGGTCTTCCGCCAACAGGGCGGACAGGCCGCGCCCCAGGCCTTTGCGGGGGGGTTCGTCTGTCATGCGGCCAGACTCATGTTATCGGGGTCATGTTTTCGGGGTCACGTTTTTGGGGTCATGTTTTCGGGGTGATTGCTTCAGGCCGCCGCGCTCAACCGTTCGCGCCGCAACAATTCGCTGGCCAGGCGCATGTAGGCCAGGCTGCCGGCGCATTTGTGATCATATAGTAAAGCCGGTTTACCATGGGAAGGCGCCTCCGACACCCGCACGTTGCGGGGAATGACTGTCTTGTAAACCTTGTCGCCCAGGGTATCGCGCACATCCTGGGCCACTTGATCCGACAGATTATTGCGCTTGTCGTACATGGTCAAGACAATACCCTGAATTTCAAGCTCCGGGTTATAGTTCTTGCGAATAAGTTCGATGGTTTTCATCAACATGGACAGGCCTTCGAGGGCGAAAAATTCACACTGCAAGGGCACCACCACCGACTTCGCGGCGACCAGGGCGTTCACCGTTAACAGGTTCAGGGAGGGCGGGCTGTCGATCAGAACATAATCCAGCTCTCCGTCCATCGCCGCCAGCGCCTCGCGCAGACGGTAGGCGCGGCGCGGCAGATCGATCAACTCCAGTTCCGCCCCGGTCAGATCGACCGTGGAGGGAATAATGTTCAGGCCCGGAATGATGGTCGCCACGGATGCCTGATCCACGGTCGCGGCCCCCATGAGGACCTCATACGAGCTGACTTTCCGGTTGGTGCGGTCGATCCCCAGGCCGGTGCTGGCATTGCCTTGCGGGTCCAGATCGACCAGCAGCACCCGGCGGCCGATCGCCGCCAGTCCCGTGCCCAGATTGATCGCCGTGGTGGTCTTGCCGACGCCGCCCTTTTGGTTGGCGATGGCCATGATGCGGGGCCGCCCCCGCGGCGGTTCCACGGGCAGGTCGGCGATCGCCTGGTTGACGGCTTGCGGATTGGTTTGGTTCTTATCAGACACGGGAAATCTCCGTTAGCTGCAAAATTAAGCCGGACCCATCCGTGACACTGGGGATGCGCCGGGAAGTCATTTTCCAATATTTTGCGGCTTCGGTCAATTCAACATCTACATCTTGTCCCTTTAAGAGCAATATTTGTCCACCTGGCACAAGATGTGGATATGCCCAGGACAACAGCCTGGGCAGGGGGGCTAGGGCGCGGGCCGAAATGGTGGCCGCGCCCTGGCCCGGCAGGGCCTCAATTCTGTCATTGTGTACAGTGACTTCCGTACCGGTGACGCGCGCCGCCTCCCTCAGGAAGGCGCATTTGCGGCCATCGCTCTCCACCAGATGCATGGCCCGCACGCCGGCAATGGCTAGAATCAGTCCGGGGAATCCGGCCCCGCTGCCCAGGTCCAACCAGGGGCCTTGCACGTCAGCGGCGCCACGATAGGGCAGCAACTGGAGCGAATCGAGCATATGGCGCCGCCACACATCGTCCAGACCGCGACGGCTGACGAGATTGATACGGCGGTTCCATTTTTTCAACAGCGCAACGTAGGCTTCCAGGCGCGCCAATGTTTCACGTGAAACATCCGCCGCCGCCTGAAATTCGCTGATGGTGAGTGGCGCGGGAGCGCCGGATTTTGTGGGAAAATCAGGCAACGGCCCGGCGCTTGCCCCGGCGCTTGCCCCGGCGCTTGCCCCGGCGAACTTGGGCCAGCAGAAGCGTTAACGCCGCCGGCGTGATGCCGGGAATCCGCGCGGCGGCGCCCAGGGTCGCGGGCCGGTGGCGTTGCAGTTTCTCGCGCACTTCGTTG
>JAYGEB010000079.1:0-3342 GCA_046582595.1 Alphaproteobacteria bacterium
GGTCTAATCGCGGGTCTTCGGCAGTTCGAAAGCCGCCGCCCGCTCGACGACACGGACAATCTCGCTCAAATCTCCATCCCCCAGGCCCATGGCCAGGGCCTGGCGCATGGTTTGGTAGGTGGCGGACGCGACGTTCTGCGGGACTTCCAGGCGCTCGGCTTCCATGCGCCACAGCATGGCGTCCTTTTCGATGATGTGCATGGGCGCTTCCATGTTGAAGGCCCGGTTCAGGATGAAGTTCGGCACCTTGGTCAGGGTGGCGCTGTTCTGGCCGGAGCCGGCATTCATCACCGCCAGCGCCTTTTCCGGATCAACGCCGCCCTTCGCCGCCATCACCAAAGCCTCGCAGGCGATCACCAGATTGGTGAAGGACATGATGTTGTTGGAGATTTTGACCAACTGGGCCTGCCCGACTTCCGGACCAACATAATGAATGTCACGGGCAAAGGCTTGCAGGAAGGGCTCGACCTGGTCGTAGACCGCCTGGGGCCCGGATGTGACGACGGTAATATCGCCCGCCCAGGCTCGTTGCACGCCGCCGGTAATGGGAGAATCCAGCATGGCGATGCCTTTCTCGGATAACACGGCTTCGACCGCGCCCACCGCCTCGGTGCCCATGGTGCCCAGGTTAACGAAGGTTTCCATTGCGCCGCCCCGCAGCACGCCGTCCTGGCCGGAAACGATGGCGTGAAAGCTTTCGATGGTCGGCATGCAGGCGAATACCACCTCCGCCTCGTCCGCCACCTCCCGTGGCGAAGAGAGGATGCGCGCCTGCTTTTCGGCCAGGGCCTTGGTGGCCTCGGGATTGATGTCGAATACCGCCAAGGATTTCTCCTGGTCCAGAATATTGCTCGCCAATGGCGCCCCGATGCTGCCCGTGCCGATAAACCCCGCCTTCATGTGGTTCCCTCCCATGTCCAAGGTATGCTTTGTTGAAACCATGATACGATAAAGCCGGCTGTTGGTACAAAGATCGGAGCATCCGTGTTCTTCACCACCAAAGGCGATCGCCGGCCCTATCATCTGGGCCATTACCCGTTCGAGACGCTGCCGCGCGACGACAGTGTCATGGCGCTCGAGGCGGCCCGCCCGCCGGTGTCGTCGCCAAAATATGACAAGCCGGCCGACGGACCGTTGGCCCGGTCCCTGCGCGGTTATCTCGATATCTTCATCGCCACCGCCTTGCGGGAGCCGGCGGCGGCGAAGGCGCCCGTGCCGGACGATCCGCACCGGCGCATGGTGGACGTCAAGGGCTATTGCTATTTCATGAATGCCTCCCAGGTCGGTATTTGCCGCATCCCGGCCAATGCCTGGACCTCCGATGGCGCGGCGGAGGATCATGAATTGGCAATCGTTCTGTTGCTGGAACATGGCCGGGCGCCGGAGGCGGATAATCCGGCCCTTCAGTGGATTGCGCCGGCCCTGAATGAGGCCGGCGATGCGCGCATCGGCGGCATCGCCGTGTGCCTATCGGGACATATCCAAAAGCTGGGCCATGCGGCGAAGGCCCATGTCATGGGCGCCGGCGATCTGGACCTGGACCGCCTGGCGGTGCTGGCCGGGCTGGTGGCGCGGGACGGCGAAAGTCTGCGCAATCCCTTCATAAAGGGCGGGTTTTCCCTTGCCGTGGTCTCGACATCGTATGAGCTGGAAACCGACCGGCCACTGGCCAGGGCGGCGTTGGATGTGTTGGGTTTACGCTATTGGCTGGGCCGGAACGGCGCCACGTCGGGGCGGGAGCGCAACCGCCGGGCGGGGCGGGCGACCCATCTCAGCGCCTACCCGATGGAGACGGTGCCCCGCGTGGATCGTCCGACCACCTTGATCCTGGACGATGAAGTGCCCCGGGTTTCCAAACGGGCGGCGTTTTTCGAGCGTGCCGCGCGCGGCGATCTGGGCCCCAAGGCGCTGCGGGAACGCAACCGCTTCGCCTTCAAGCAGCCTCATACGGCGGGCATGATGGCGTCCATGCGGGCCATGGTGCCCATTCAGGGCGGCGAACCCGCGGCGGACGCCACGCCGGCGGATTATGGCGACCCCGCCGCCAACAGCCGGGCGCTGAAGTCGCTGTCTTATCTGCTGGGCGCGGATTTGACCGGCATTTGTGAAATTCCCGAATACGCCTGGTTCTCCCACGGCGCCCAGGGCGAAGAGATCACGCCTTATCATAAATATGCCGTGGTCATGCTGATCGATCAGGAATTCGACACCATGGAAGGGGCGGCGGGGGACGATTGGATTTCCGGCACCCAGTCCATGCGGGCCTATCTGCGCGGCGCCGAGATCGCCGGCGTTATGGGTGATACCTTGCGCCAGCTTGGCTTTCCGGCCCGCTCCCAAACCAATGTGGACAGCGACGTGCTGCATATCCCGCTGGTGCTGTGGGCGGGCCTGGGAGAATTGTCGCGGATTGGCGAACTGGTCCTCAACCCCTTTGTCGGGCCGCGTTTCAAGTCCGTCGTGTTGACCACGGATATGCCGCTGGAAGTCGACCGGCCGGTGGATTTCGGGCTGCAATATTTCTGCGGGCATTGCACCAAATGCGCCCGCGAATGTCCCTGCGATGCGATCTCCTGGGGGCAAAAGATCATGTTCAACGGCTATGAAATGTGGAAGCCGGACGCCGAACGCTGCGCCCGCTACCGCCTGACCAACGCCAAGGGTTCCGCCTGCGGCCGCTGCATGAAGACCTGCCCCTTGAACAAGGTGGTCACCGCCGATGGTCCGATCCTCGAACGCCTGGCTTCGTGGTGCGGCATCAATGCCCGCTGGCTGAAACCGGTCCTGGTGCCCATCGCCGTCTGGCTGGATGACTATCTGGGCAAGGGAAAGCGCAATCCGGTGAAGAAATGGTGGTTCGATCTGGAAGTGGTGGATGACGTCTGTATCGAACCCGTCAAGGGCGTCAGCCAGCGGGAATTGAACTTGAGCCGCAAGCTTGATCCGGCGAAACAAAAGATGGCCTATTACCCCGCCTCCATGATGCCCGTGCCCAACGATCTCAGCCCCCAGCCGGTCGACCGAAAGGCGGCCATGGCGATTGGCGAGGTGCTGGAAAGCCCGGTCGCGGCGGCGATCCGGGCCGGCCGGGGACAGGCCGCGCCCGATTACAATTCGCCAACGCCGCCCGATCCAAATGGCCCCAAGGGGCGGGATGACAAAGCCTCCGTATATGGCGCGGCGAAGGCGGCGAAAGGATAAATTCGGGCCACAAGCGGTCATGCGGCATACCCGAACCGCCTGATCTCAAGGCTCCTCTCGGGCCTCTGGACGCGAGGCGCGCGTCTCCTCGAGCAGCCAGTCGCGGAAGGCGGCGACCTTGGGCTGCTCGGCGCTGTCATT
>JAYGEB010000115.1:0-3045 GCA_046582595.1 Alphaproteobacteria bacterium
CCCTACTGGCTGCACCATTACAATTGGCACAGGCCGCATGCCGGGATAAAAAGGAAAACCCCCATCAGCCGTTCAGGCTGGGATGTGAATAACCTATCGAGACTCCATATCTAGAGCACAAGCGTGAACGAAGAGAGTCAAGCCCGCTTCATTCAATATCGAATGCGCTCCAGGTTTCCAAAATCGAAACCGTTAACAGAATGTTAGCCGGATGGCGGCCATACTTGGCATGGCTTGGAATGGGTTTTGGATAAATTCGAGAAATGGATTCGCCGCGCCAACGTCTGTTGCCGCCAAAATTATTGGTGGCGATCAGTATCGCGATCACCGTCATCGCCGCCGTTGCCCTGAGCGCCATTCATCTGAAGGGCGAACAGGATGCCTTGGCGGGGCCGGGGGCCGATGCCCCGCAAACCCTGGTGTTGGAATTGGCCGTCATGGCGTCGGGGTTTGCGGCCATTACCGCTTTGCTGTTCACCGTGGTTTGGGTCGGCAATCACCGTTTGATCATGAATTACCGCCAGGTCCGGCGCCTCTCCCATGCCATGAAAACGGCGGCGGAGGCGGATCACGTCAGATCGATCTTCCTCGCCGATATCGGGCACGAATTGCGCACGCCCTTGAACTCCATCATCGGAATTTCCGAATTGATGCGCGAGGAAACCTTCGGCCCCATGGGCAACGAACAGTACAAATCCTATATCGACGACATTCATCAAAGCGGACGGCACCTGCTGGCCACGATCAGCGATATTCTCGATCTCAGCAGAATTCAAACCGGCCAAACCGAATTGCACCATAAGCCCCTGGACCTCGCCGAATGTTTGCTGACCACGACGGGCATGCTGTCCAGCCAGCCGGAAGCGGCCGCACTGACCTTCGGATTCGACTTCTATCCGAACCTGCCGCCGGTCCTGGCCGATCAGGAGGCCATCCGGCACGTTCTGCAAAATGTGCTGGCCAATGCCATCAAATACACCCTTGAAGGCACCATCACCGTTTGGGCGCACATGGGGCCGGGCGGCGGCGTGGAATTTGGCGTCACCGACACCGGCATCGGCATTCCGCCCGACGAACTCGAGAAGCTTACCCGGCGGTTCAACCAGATCGACGATACCTGGAAACGCAAATTCGAAGGCACCGGCCTGGGTCTGGACCTGGTCAAGGCGCTGATGGAGCGCCATGACGGCGGTGTCACCGTGGAGAGCGACATCGGCGTCGGCACCAAGGTGACCTGCCGGCTGCCCCGCGGGCGCATTCTCGACGCTTCGATGACGCGGAGCAGCGCCGCTTGAACCAGTCTCGGTATTCGTCCCTCGATTCGCCCCCATCCACTCCCAACACTTGTTGCCGGTTCGCGCCGGGATGGCTAGTGTGACCGTGATGCTTTGATGGGGCCGCGGGGCCCTGACCTCGGTCGCCGTGGAGGATTTATGAGCCAGCACCATGAATTAGATGCCGAAATTGTTCACAAAACCTGGGACAACGGGATAACGCCGCGCCTCGTCATTGATGCCGGCGACACGGTCACCTTCGATACCCGGGATGCGGCCGATCTCTATTACAGTCCCGATTCAACCTCCGAAGATGTCGACAGGCGTGGGCCTTTCGTGGGCCACCCCCTGACCGGGCCCGTATTCGTGCGCGATGCGGCGCCCGGCGACGTCCTGGCGATCGAGGTTCTGGCCATGGAATTCGCCTCCCCCTTCGGCTGGACCGCCGTGCGCAAGGGGCGCGGGCTGTTGGCGGAGGCGGATGTGCCGGGCACCTACCTGCAAATTTGGGATATTTCAGACGGCAGCCACGCCCGCATGCGCCAGCGCCGGGATATTGCCGTTCCCGTCGATCCCTTCGCCGGCATCATGGGCAACGCCCTCGCCCTGCCGGGCGCCCATTCCACCATGCCGCCCAGGGCGACCGGGGGCAACATGGACAACAAGCATCTGACCGTCGGCGCGACGCTGTTCTTGCCCATTCAGGTCGAGGGCGCGCTGTTTTCCACCGGCGATGCCCATGCCGCCCAAGGCGACGGCGAATGCTGCGTCACGGCGGTGGAGACCTGTTCCAGGATCACCCTGAAATTCGATCTGCTGGCGCAAAAAAATTTCGCCGAGCCGCAATTGCGGACCCATGGCCCGTTGTGCGCATCGACCAATACCGGCTCCTACTACGCCACCACGGCGCAGGGACCGGATCTGTTCGCCAATTCGCAACAGGCCATCCGCTACATGATCGAACACCTGATCAGCGAACGGGGCTGAGTTGGGAGGAGGCCTATGTTTTATGTTCGGTGGCCGTGGATTTGAAAATATCCGAAGTGGTGGACGCGCCGAACTGGCTGGTTTCCGCCTTTCTGCCCGAGTGTGTGTTTGTTTCATAGGCGCCGGGCCTCGGCGCGGCTAGAGCAATTTTCGGCTAATTGGATTCGCTCTTGCGATCCAAGTAGTTGGTTCAATTGCTCTTTTCTTAAGAATTCGAGCATGTTCAAAGAGGACATGCTCTAGGACCGGCGATGTCAATTTACAGCGATTTTATCCTACCCCGGCTCATCAATCTGGCCTGCGGCGGGACGCCCATCGCCAAGCAGCGGGCCAAGATCGTGCCGCGCGCCAAGGGGGTGGTGCTGGAAGTGGGCATCGGCTCCGGCCTGAACCTGCCGTTCTATGACACCGCCAAGGTCGGCAAGGTCTGAGGGCTGGAACCCAGCGCGGAGATGCGCCGCATGGCGGAACGGGTCGCGGCGGAAGTGGACCTGGAAGTGGAATTCCTCGATCTGCCGGGCGAAGCGATCCCCCTGGTCGATGGCAGCGTCGATACGGTGCTGGTCACCTACACCCTGTGCACCATTCCCGACACGGCCCAGGCCTTGGCGCAGATGCGCCGCGTCCTGAAACCGGACGCGGAATTAGTCGTCTGTTAAGAAGCGGCTCTGAGTGCTGAGAACGGTATCATGGCGGCCCAAATGGCGGCGATGATTTTGCCCAACAAAGCCTTCAGCCACTTGAGGATGAGGCGGAAGTTGTAGCCGACGGCGCTCATCACGGC
>JAYGEB010000169.1:0-9045 GCA_046582595.1 Alphaproteobacteria bacterium
AAATGCGTGCCGTTGTGGGTGGAAAGGTCGATGCGCTCCACGGCCCAGCCCTCGCCGTCGGGCAGGTCGGCTTTCTCCAAGCCGGGGAAAAATGCCATCATGCCGGGAACCGATGCCTGATGATCGATATATTCGATTTTCGGCCGCATGCCCGGTGGGTCCGAGATCACGTCATTCTCGAGAAAAATGGATATATCGATAATTTGTCTGCTCATCCCGGCCTCCCGTTCCGCATCAAATACATAATAACATGACTCATTTGTGACATATTTGTCGCAATACACGACGAAAACACCACAAAATGGGCCATTCGCTTTGCCTTGTGAAGAGCGCCCTGTAAATTCCCCAACAGACAGGGTTCTTACTCTGCTACGCTATGTCACCATGAATGTTCCGTGGTTGCCAAGACGTCAATGAACGAAGCGTCGAATCACGGGATTTTCAAATTATGAAGTAGTCTGGGACTAAAACAGATGCCAACAGGAACAGTGAAATGGTTCAATCCCACAAAGGGATATGGATTTATCGAGCCTAGCGACGGTTCAAAGGACGCATTCGTCCACATTTCGGCCGTCGAACAAGCTGGATTATCGACCTTGAACGAAGGTCAGAAGGTTGAGTACGAACTCACCGCTGGCCGCAACGGAAAAACCGCCGCGGATAAACTCGTCGTCATCGACTAAATTTCGGGCGACCGATATTTAGTTGAACCGCGCCGCCAGTGGTTAAGCCGCCAGTGGTTAAAATGAATATTTCGTTTCGATTTTGAAACGGAATGAGGGACGGACGGCAGGTCGATGTCATCGGCGGCCTGCGTGGCTGAATTTGTCCCGACGCGGCGGCGAATTCCATCCTTCGCCAAATCTGAATGCCTAAGTTTAGGGGCGATGCCGCACGGCCGTCCGGGCCGAAAAAAAAGAGCCGCCCCCGCATCACCATACATTGACACCCCCCCCATGGCGGCGCACTTTGTTGCCGCGAAACTTGGGGAGCCGTGAGCATGGAACGATCATTCGCGAAAGAGGTGAAACAATTGCGCCTGGGCCAGGGCGAGACCTTTCATGGCGAGGGTATCCTCGCCGTCACCAAGGCCTTGTTGCAATCCGGGGTCAGCTATGTGGGCGGCTATCAAGGCGCGCCGATCAGCCATCTGATGGACGTCCTGGTGGATGCGGAAGAGTTGTTGGGCGAACTGGGCGTGCATCTGGAAACCTCCACCTCGGAAGCCGCCGCCGCCGCCATGCTGGGCGCCTCCATCAACTACCCCATTCGCGGCGCGGTGACCTGGAAATCGACCGTGGGCACCAATGTGGCCTCGGACGCGCTTTCCAACCTGGCCTCGGCCGGCGTTCGCGGCGGTGCGTTGATAATCCTGGGCGAGGACTATGGCGAAGGGTCATCGATCCTGCAGGAACGCACCCACGCCTTCGCCACCAAAAGCCAGATGTGGCTGCTGGACCCCCGCCCGGATCTGGAAACCATCGTCCACATGGTGGAAAAAGGTTTCGAGCTATCGGAAGCCTCCAACACGCCCGTGATGCTGGAGCTGCGCATCCGGGCCTGTCATGTGCATGGCGCCTTTCAAGCCTCCGACAACCGGGCCGGCCGGTACAACCGAAACCAGACGATCCCCGAGCCCGATCACGATTTCGCCCGCATCACCCTGCCGCCCTCGACCTACGAGCAGGAGAAGCACAAGATAGAAGTGCGCCTGCCCGAGGCGATCAAATTTATCAAGGCAAACCAACTCAACGATCATTTCGACGGTGATATCGACGATGTGGGCGTCATCTGCCAGGGCGGTTTGTACAACGCCACCCTGCGCGCCCTGGTGCAGGCGGGACTGGCCGATGCCGCTGGCGGCAGCCGCATCCCCATTCTGGCCCTGAACGTTACCTATCCCTTGGTGAAGGACGAAATCTCCGGCTTCTGCGCCGGCAAATCCGCCATTCTCATGGTCGAGGAAGGCCAGCCCGATTATCTGGAAGAGGCCATCAACGTCATTCTGCGCAAGGCCGATCTGCAGACCAAGGTGATCGGCAAGGGGGCCCTGCCCATGGCCGGTGAATATACGGCGGAAGTGGTGTTGCGGGGCCTGTCGGCGTTTCTGGAGCAAACCAAACCCAGTGGCGTCGATATCGCGGCGGCGACGGCGCCGATCCAGGAACTGGACCAGCACAAGGCCAGGGCGGCGGAACTGCTGGGCGGTTCGCTGCCGGCCCGGCCGCCGACCTTCTGCACGGGCTGTCCCGAGCGGCCGCTGTTCAGCGCCATCCGGATATTGGAGAAGGAACTGGGTCCGACCCATGTCTCCTGCGATATCGGCTGCCATACCTTTTCCACCCTGCCGCCGTTCAACCTGGGCAATACGGTTCTTGGCTATGGTTTGGGCCTGGCCTCCGCCGCCGGGGTGGCGCCCAATTTTGGCAAGCGGGTCATATCCGTCATGGGCGATGGCGGCTTTTGGCATGGCGGCGTCAACAATGGCATTGGCAGCGCTCTGTTCAACAAGGCCGACGGTGTCCTGATGTTGGTCAAGAACGGTTATTCCTCGGCCACGGGCTGGCAATACCTGCCCTCCACCATGCGCGCCCAGGCCGGGCGCAATACCGGCGCCTCCATCGAGGCGGTGATCAAGAGCATGGGCGCGCGCTGGCTGAAAAACATACCCAATTACCGGGTCGGCAGCGTCATGAAATCCCTACGCAAGGCCCTGACCGGGCAAGAAAAGGGCCTCCGCGTTCTGGTGGCCGATGGTGAGTGCCAATTGGCGCGGCAACGGCGCATTCAGCCGGAAATCGCCGCCCGGCTGAAAAACGGCAAACGGGACGTGCGCACGCGGTTTGGCGTCGATGATGAAACCTGCACCGGCGACCGCGCCTGCATCCGGCTGTCGGGCTGCCCCTCCCTGACCATCAAGGCCAATCCCGATCCCCTGCGCGACGACCCCGTGACGACCGTGCTGGACAGTTGCGTCGGCTGTGGTTTATGCGGCGAGGTCGCCCATGCCGCCGTGCTCTGCCCCTCGTTTTACAAGGTCGACATCGTCCGCAATCCCAATCTGTGGGACCGCTTCAAGGATGGCCTGCACCGCCGCCTGTTGGGCGACATGGCCAAGGTGGAGATCTAGCGCCGGGTCATGGCGAGGACGGTAAATCAACCAAGGCCCATCGGCCTGTTGATCGCCGCCATGGGTGGCGAAGGTGGCGGCGTGCTGCGGCAATGGCTGGTCGATGCGGCGGTGGCGCATGGCTTCGCGGTGCAAAGCACCTCGATCCCCGGCGTTGCCCAGCGCACCGGCGCGACCACCTATTATATCGAGATGCAGGCCCTCGGGGAGACCATCCAGCGGCCCGTGATGTCGCTTTACCCCCTGGCGGGCAGCGTCGATATCATGGTCGCCTCGGAATTGATCGAAGCCGGCCGGGCCATGCAGAACGGCTTCGTCACGCCCAACTGCACGACCTTGATCGCCTCGACCCATCGGGTCTACGCCATGGCCGAGCGCACCGCCATGGGCGATGGCCGCTTCGACGGCACCCTGGTCGTGGAGGCGGCCGAAAGTCTGGCCCAGCAAGCCGTGTTGTTCGATATGGAAGCCCTGGCCCAGGAACATGGCAGCGTGATAAATTCCGTGCTGCTGGGCGCCATCGCGGGCAGCAAGCGCCTGCCCATCCCGCCCGAGGGGTTCGAAACCGCGATCCGCGAGACGGGCCGCGCCGTGGAGGCCAATCTGGCCGCCTTCCGGGCCGGCTTCGAGGCGGTGGAGCGGGGCGGCCTAACGGCGGTGGTGCCGGACAGCGAATTGAAGCGGCCCTGGCGCGCCGACCCGCCCATGGTCGAGGAATTGCAGCACCGGGTGCGCGAGGAATTCCCCGCCCCGGCGCGGGCCGTTTTGAAAGAGGGCGTCAACCGTTTGTTCGACTACCAAAACCTGGCCTATGCGGAGCGCTACCTGCAACGCCTGGTGCGCGTTGAACGGGCCGAGTTGGAAGCCGGCGGCCATGGTGAACTGGTGCGCGAGGCCGGGCGCTATCTGGCCCTGTGGATGAGTTACGAAGACGTGGTCCGCGTGGCCCAGGCGAAACTGCGGCCCGAACGCATGGCCCGTATCCGCCGCGACGTCGGCGCCAAGCCGAACGAGCCCGTGCGCGTTCGGGAATATCTGAAACCGGGCCTGGATGAAATCACCGCCCTGATGCCTGGCTGGATGGCCCGCCCGCTCCTGGCGGCGGCGGAAAAAGCCGGCCTGCGCGACCGCCTGAACGTCGGCCTGACCGTCAACAGCACCGCCCTTTGGGGCCATTGCCTGTTAACTCTACTGGCCTCGATGAAGGCTCTGCGGCCGCTTGGGTACCGCTTCAAATTCGAACAATTACTGATCGATCAATGGGTGGACAGGATCGCCAAGGCGGCGGCGCTGGATTTGTCCCTGGCGGCCGAGATCGCAAGCTGCCAACGGCTGTTGAAGGGCTATGGTGAAACCCACCGTCATGGCCGGGACAGCTTTGACCGCATCATGACAACCCTGGCCGTCCCCGCCCTGCAAAGCGGAGACGACCCCAAGGGCGCCGGTTTGACCATTGCCCTGGCCCGCGACGCGGCCCTGGCGGATCCCGAAGGCGCCGCCCTGCGGGATGCCCTGGGAACGGACGCGAAGGCCGATTTGGCGGCGGAATAGCGACTTCACCCCGCTATCAAAGCTGCGTGACAGCGGCATATTCGGGCTTCCCCTTTGGCGGCCCCTTCCCACATCATGCAGACGCCACCTTGAATGGAGCGGATCATGTCCCGCCTGCCCCTCGCCGCGCTCTTATTTTTCGGCCTCGCTCTCCCCGTCCTCGCGGCGGAAAAGGAACATTTGCGGATCAAGATCGACGGCCCCCTGCCCCCCGCCCAGGCCGAGCAAATCTACAACCAGGTCAAGCGCGACATGGCGATAGGCTACGCTCCCGCCAGGGACCCGGTGGTCAAGGCCTATCCCCGCTGGCGGCGCTACAACATCGCGCCCTATCTGTCCGACACCCACGGCAACCGTTACGCCAACAATTTCGCCAACGCAAAGGCCGCCAAGGCCGGTTACGGCAAGCTGGAGGCCGGCCAGGTGATGCCGCCCGGCGCCATCGTGGTCAAGGATACCTTCACCGTCACCAAGCAGGGCGAGGTCTTTCCGGCGGCGGTCTTCTACATGGAGAAACTGGCACCGGGCCGCAGCCCCGCCACCGGCGATTGGCGCTTCGTGCAGCTCTTGCCCGACGGCAGCTATATCGGCGACACCACCGGCGACAGCCCCGAGGACGTCGCCTTTTGCTTCACCTGCCACAAGACCATGGCCAAGGCCGATTTCCTGTTCTTCCTGCCGAAGGCCTACCGCAAATAGGCGGCGCCAGGGGCTATTCGGGCAAACCCGCCTGGCGCAAACCTTCTTCGTAGGCCGAACCCAGTCCCGGATTGGCCGCGACCGCGCGTGAAATTGCCAGGTGCGGGATGATTTCCAACAATTCGTCGCGTTCTTTTATCATCTCGGCCTCACGGCCCAAATGCGCCAGCGCGGCAATACGCATGGCCCCTATCCGGCCCCTTCCCCTGACAATCAGCGCGCCCTTCGACGACCATTCGAGGGCGGCTTGATAGTCACCCAAGGCGAAATAGGCCGTTCCCATCATGCCATTGAAAAGATGGCTCAGCGGATCACGCGGGCTCAAGCGCATTGCGGTTTCGAGATGCGATACGGCTCGTTCCGGTTGCCGGCCCGCAACGAAAGCCATGCCAATGCCGAAATGGGCAACGGCAAGATTGGGGTTGATCGACAAGGCTTCCTCGAGGGCGCGGATGGCGGCGTCTGCGTCGGTGACTTGCAGGGCGAGGCCCAGGGCCGTATGTGCGTAAGCATCTTCGCGATCCAACGCGATTGCCTCTTTCGCGGAAGCCACTGCGATTTGGAAATGTTTCTCCATATCATCCGGCAGTTCAGTCATGGCGCCACGGGAATAAGTGCGCGCCAGGCTGGCGTGGGGGGCGCTGAAACTTGGATCTAAAGCTATCGCGGCGCGGAAACAGGTTCTCGCGTCCTCGTCGCCGTCCGTCGTGATTTTATGAAAATGATGCATGCCGATCTGGTATTGTGACCAGGCATCCAGATTGCCGGGCGGCGTGCGGCGAACCCGTTCAAACTCCGCCTTGGAAATCGCCGGCTCCAGCGCTCCCGCGACCACCTGGGTGATTTCATCCTGGACGGCGAAGATATCCTTCAGTTCCCGGTCATAGCGCTCCGCCCAGAGATGGTTGCCCGAGGCGCCGTCGATCAACTGGGCGGTAATGCGAACCCGATTGCCGGCCTTGCGCACGCTGCCTTCGAGCACATAACGCACGCCCAGCTCCCGCGCCACGGCCTGCACGTCCACTGAACAGCCCTTGAAGGTGAAGGAGGTGTTGCGGGCCATGACGAATAGCTGACGGATGCGGGAGAGCGCGGTGATAATGTCCTCGGTGATGCCGTCGGAGAAATACTCCTGTTCCGGATCGCCCGACATATTGTTGAACGGCAATACGGCGATGGACGGTTTTTCCGCCGCCGGTAACGCCTTCGTTTCCATGCTGGCCACTGGGCCAAGGCGCACCCGAAAGCACCTGATGGGCCGGTCGATGTTCTTGACGCTCTGCTCGCCGATATCGATGAATTCGACGTCCAGGGAACCGCTGACGTGCTCGTGCACGTTTTCCGAGATACAGATTTCACCTGGTTCCGCCAAACCTTCCATGCGCGATGCCACGCTGACGCCGTTGCCGAAAAGGTCGTCCTCGTCGACGATCACATCGCCAAGACTAACGCCGATCCGCAGAACGGTCCGCTGATCTTCGGCCACGGCAGTGTTGCGTTCGGCCAACGCTCGTTGAATTTCGACGGCGCATTGCACCGCATCGACGGCGGAGGCGAATTCAACCAGCGCGCCATCGCCGGTGGTCTTGAATATGCGCCCGCCGAAACGCGCCGTCTCGGGATCGAAAACTTCCGCGCGAAGGGCCTTCAACCTGGCCAGCGTGCCGGCCTCGTCTCCGGCCATCAGGCGCGTATAGCCGACCACGTCGGCGGCCAGGATCGCGGCAAGGCGTCTTTGCAGGCGTTCTTCGGTCATTTCAGCGGCCCCTACCGCCCCTTGAACACCGGTGCGCGCTTGTCGACAAAAGCTTTGGTGGCCTCCCTGTGATCCTCGGTCATGCCGGTGCGGGTATGGTGCCAAGCTTCCAGGTCCAGACAGTCACGCAGGGAGCCGGTTTCCGCCGCGTTCATGTTGCGCTTCATATAGCCGAGCGCGATGCCGGGGCCGTTGGCCATTTTCTCGGCCAGGGCCATGGTCTCGGCTTCCAGTTGATCGTCGGGCACCACCTTGTTGACCATGCCCAGCGCCAGGGCCTCCGCCACCTCGATCCTGTCGGCGGTGAAATACAGCTCCCGCGCCTTGGCGGTGCCGACCAGACGGGTGAGAAAATAGCTGCCGCCGAAATCCCCCGAATAACCCACGTTGGCGAAGGCCGTGATCATCTTCAAGGTGTCGGAGGCAACCCGCATGTCACAGGCCAAGGCCAGGGACAGCCCGGCGCCAGCGGCGGGTCCGCGCACCATGGCGATGGTGGGCTTGGGCATTTCGTGCAACAGGCGGGAGGTTTCCATCTTGGCGCGGAGGGCCTGCGCCTTGCCTTCCATGGTGGTCTCGGAAAACTCGTCGCCTGCCGCCATGGCCTTGACGTCGCCGCCGGCGCAAAAGCCCCGGCCCGCGCCGGTCAGAATAACACAGCCGGTATCGTCGTCGCTGGCCAGCCGGTCCAGGGCCTCCAGCAGGGCATCCAACATGGCGCCGGACATGGCGTTCAGGCGGTCCGGCCGGTTCATGGTCAAAATGGCCACCCGGCCCTCTTTGCGTTCCAATAGATCTTCGGTCATGCTCTCGCCTCTCCCAGGCTTGGTTGCTATTATTGTCTGGTTATCCAATTTCTAGCATGGCAGATGGGATTTGCGCCACGTGTTGATTGATGCCGCCGGCAATAAACATCCAACCGCAAGCGGAGCCGTCCGCATTATTTCCCTGGTACCCAGCCTGACGGAATTGCTGTTCGCCCTGGAGCTTCAGGATCAATTGGTTGGGCGCACGGATTTTTGCATTGAACCCGCGGGCCGGGTCGAGGCCGTGCCCGTGGTCGGCGGCACCAAGACCGCCCATGTGGAAAAACTGCTGGCGTTAAGGCCGAGCCACGTTCTCGTCAACATCGATGAGACGCCGAAAGAGCTTGCCGAACAGATCAGCGACAAGGGCATCAATGTCATTGTCACCCATCCCAATAAACCAGCAGACAATATCTCCCTGTTTGGTCTGCTCGGCGGTTTGTTTCAACGCCAACAACAAGCGGGCGCATTGATCGCCGATATGCAGGGCGAACTGATGCGGACCGGCGGTTGGCCCCGGCGCAATGTGCTGTATTTGATCTGGAAGCGGCCCTGGATGACCGTGTCCAGGGACACCTACATCGCCAATATGCTCGCACTGTTCGGCATGCGGACCCTGTGTCACGACCCTGAACGCCGCTATCCGGAAGTTGAGATCAGCGCGGAACTTTTGGCCGGCGCCGATCTGGTGTTGTTCTCTACGGAGCCGTTCCCCTTTGCCGCCAAACACCGGGACGCCTTCAGGCGGGAATTTAATATCGGCGCCACGCCCAAACTACTGGCCATCGATGGCAAAATGGTCTCGTGGTACGGTAGCCGGGCCATCGATGGTCTGCGTTACCTAAGGGACTACACGTCCCAATTGTGCGGCGCGCGGCCGGTGGAGGCTCCCTGAATCGTGGGACGCGGACAATTAATAGGGGGACGTAGTATTTATATCGTCCACCGGCTGGCAAAACTGCCCGGACGATGACGATATAAATACTACGTCCCCCTATTAATTATACCAGCCGTCATAAGTCATGAACACGTGTGCCCATTCGCGTCGCGTTATGGAGGTGATTCTTTCGGGCGTGGCGGTGAAATCGGCCCAGGCCTCGCAG
>JAYGEB010000193.1:0-2924 GCA_046582595.1 Alphaproteobacteria bacterium
TCCCCGCCTGATTACGCCGTCCGCCTGCAATCCTTGTGCCGCGAAAAAAGGCTGTGGCGCCTGCAATCCCTGCGGCGCCAAGAAAAAAGGCTGCGGCGCCTGCAACCCCTGCGCCGCGAAGAAAGCCTGCAATCCGTGCAACCCCTGCGGCGCGAAAAATGCCTGTGGCGCCTGCAACCCCTGTGGCGGGGGAGCGGCGCCCGAATTGACGGCGGCCGAGGCGCGCAAGGCCTACGAATGCCTGGTCAAGGATCTGGTGGCCGGGTATTCGAAATCCGGCCTCAAGACCGCGGGCAGTTACAAGGATTGGAAGAACTACTCCAACCAGCCCTATGTCTCCGACACCCACGGCGGCCGTTTGGTCAACAACTATGGCAACACCCTTGCCGCCCGGTATGGCAAATACGAGCAGGCGGGCCGCATGCCGGCCGGCTCATTGCTGGCCAAGGACAGCTTTTCCGTCTCGGCCAACGGCAAGACCGGGCCCGGACCGCTGTTTTTGATGGAAAAAATGTCGATGGGATTCAATAAGGCGTCCGGCAACTGGCGCTACACCATGGTCATGCCGAACGGCCAGATATTCGGCGCCACCAACGGCAAGAATTCGGGGAAAATGACGTTCTGTTACGAATGCCACATGGCGGTGGCCGCGGAACAGGACAGCCTCTTCTTTCTCCCCGATGAGTACCGCGTGAGATAAACCCTACCTGTTATCCAGTCTCCAATGCCTGGCCGGGCGCGCCTGTGCGTGCCCGGCCATTTTTGTTGCGCTGGCGCGAAAGGCGGGCAATATGGGTGTCCGTCCGTTGGATACTTGAGGCAGGAACATGACCGAGCGGGTGCGCAAAATTGTTATCGTCGGCGGCGGCACCTCGGGTTGGATGGCCGCCTGTTATTTGACCGCCGTGCTGGCCACGCCGAAGACCGATGAGCAAGTTTCAATCACCCTGATCGAGAGCAAGGATATCGGCATTATCGGCGTGGGCGAGGCGACCCCGGCCCATATCAAGCACATCTTGCTGGCCATCGGCGTGGACGAGGGCGATTTCATGCGCTGCTGCGAGGCGACCTTCAAGAACGCCATCCGCTTCGACAATTTTCATGCCAAGGGAGAGACCTTCTGGCATCCCTTTACCCAGCTTACCAATGCCAACAACTATGCCATCGTCAATCTTTGGCTGGCGGCGCGGCGGGACGGATACAGGGGCAGCTATGCCGAGGCCGTGGCCCAGGATCCGGCCATGTGCCTGCGCTATCTGGCGCCAAAGAAGTCTGGCGACGCGCCCTATGAAGGCCTGGTCAACTACGCCTATCACATCGATACCATTCTGCTGGGGCGCTATCTGCGTGATTTGAGCAAACGGCGCGGCGTGCGCCATGTGGTCGATCTGGTTACCGGCGCGGGCCAGGACGAGGCGGGCAACATCACCCATGTGAGCACCGAGGAGCATGGCGATATTGCCGGCGATCTGTTTATCGACTGCACCGGCTTCCGCGCTCTGCTGTTGGGCAAGACCCTGGGCGAGCCGTTCCGCTCCTTTAACGATGTCCTGTTCAATGACAATGCCGTGGCCATGCGCGTTCCAAACCCGGAAGGTCACCGCGATATCCGCCCCTATACCACGTGCAGCGCCCAGGACGCCGGCTGGATCTGGAACATACCGCTCTATCGGCGGACCGGCGTGGGCCATGTCTATTCCTCGGCCCATATGGACAAAGAGGCCGCCGAACGGGCCCTGCGGGATTATGTGGGGCCCGCCCATGAGGGGTTGGAGGCGAACCATATCCCCATGCGCATTGGCCGCTCGGAACGCGCCTGGGTCAAGAACGTCATCGCCATCGGTCTGTCCGGCGGATTTATCGAGCCGCTGGAATCCACCGGCATCTATTTGACGGAATTGGGCCTGACACTACTCCGGGATCATTTTCCCACTAAATCGTCCATGGCGCCCTTCGCGAGGCGCTATAACCGGCATATGGCCTCCTATTACGATGAAATCCGCGATTTCATCACCATGCATTACTGCCTGACGGCACGCACCGATACGGACTATTGGCGCGATTGCCATGCCCATGGCGCCATCCCCCCCAGTCTGCAAGAAAAGCTGGAACTATGGCGCAACCGCCCGCCGACGGAGAATGATCTGGATTACACCTCCGAACTGCCGGCCTTCAGCGCCATCAGCTACAATTATGTTTTGGCGGGGATGCAGCGATTGCCCGAACATCCCCTGCCGGCGGAAGCCATGCAGGACCTAGGCTTTGCCAGGGCGGTGTTGGAAGACCGCCGCAAGGGCATCGCCGACACGGTGGCCCAGGCGCCCTACCACAAGGATCTGCTGGATCAAATCCACGGTGGCGGCTGAAACAGTTCAAACGCCACGGCAGGACCGCGGCCCCGCCTTGATGGCCCATGAACGGCGCCAATGTACCGAAAATGGCTCTGATCCTCGAAATGAGACTCGCAGACGTCCCAAATCGGCACATGCCGCTTTCGGGCAATACAATAAAAGCCTGAAAACAGGCAAATACGCTCTTCAAAATAGTTGGCACGGGCCTTGCATTGTAATCAGTGCAAGTCGAATGGCATATCGCCCGGCGGCTTACATTGTTGCATTGCTTATCTCTCCGGTCAGTTGCTCGTGCCCTCAGGTGGCTGACTAAATTCGGCGCTGATCGTCTAGGCGATCAGCGCCGTTTTCTTTTTTCCTAGACCCATTTTGAGATCGACTAATACCAATCGACTAGACTTGTGACTCTCTCGCCTGGTGTTAATTGCGGCCCGGATGTGATTCTCTTAACCAACTGATTCGGTGGGGAGGCTAGACTCACAAACGAAGTGCAATTCCTATATGACCGGGAATTGCAATGGGAACAGAATATAGTCAGCTCGATATAGACGAGAGATATGAGCTTTTCCGGCT
>JAYGEB010000286.1:0-2294 GCA_046582595.1 Alphaproteobacteria bacterium
CTGTCTTTCGTCCGCCGCGCCGCCGCACGCAGATCATCGGCCGAATGTTCGCTCCGAACAATTGCCAGCGCCATATCAATTCTCCCCACCAAATCAGTTGGTTAAGAGAATCACATCCGGGCCGCAATTAATACCAGGCGAGAGAGTCACAAGTTTAGTCGATTGGTATAAGTCAATGACGTAGTATGTCAATGGGGTATAAAACAGCCGTCCATTTGCCTTTGCCCCCGGCGCGCGCTACCAATTACCTCCAGTTTCAAAGCGGGAGTAACCTCGAATGGCAGCGGATAAATCTGGTTGGGTGGTGGGGAAAATCCTGGCGGAGCAGGCCCGCGCGCGGGGCGAGGCGCCGTTGATCCAGTTCGAGCGTGGGCATATGCATAGCTACGCCGAGGTCCATGCCCTGGCCAACCGGGCGGGCAATGGCTATGCCAAGATCGGCGTGGGCTTCGGCGACAATGTCGCGGTAATGCTGAACAACCGCCTGGAGTATCTGTGGTCCTGGTTCGGGCTCGGCCGCATCGGCGGCGTGCTGGTGGGGATCAATACCGCCCTCAAGGGCACGTTTTTGATCCATGTGCTGGCCAACACCAAGGCCCGCATCGGGGTCTTCGAGCCGGAATTCCTGCCCTGGCTGGCGGAGATCGAGGACGAGGTGCCGGACATGGCCGTGGTTTACGTGCCAGCGGATGTTTACGACCCCGATAACCTGCCCCCCTTCAAGCGTATCGAAGTGCGCTGTTTCGACGAGATCATGGCGGCGCCTAGCGACGAAATATCGGTCGAGGTCAGCTACCGCGATATCGGCATGATCATGTTCACCTCCGGCACCACCGGGCCCTCGAAGGGCGCCTTGATGCCGCACGGGCACCTGTATCTGTTCGGGGAATGCATGCGGGTCCATCTGGGCATGACGGACGAGGATATCTACTACATCCCCATGCCGCTGTTTCATGCCCAGGGCATTTTGATGCAATTCTACGCCACCCTGATCACGGGCGGCAGCGCGGTGATGGTCAAACAATTCCGCGCCACCACCTGGATCGACGATATCCGCGAGCATGGGGCGACCCTGGCCAATCTGCTGGGGGTGATGAACGATTTCGTCCTGCGCCAGCCGGAGGGGGCGGACGACCGGGACAACAAGCTGCGCATGGTCTGCGCCGTGCCGGTGACGGAGGAAACCCTTGCGAACCTGCGGGCCCGCTTCGCCATCCCCAAATTCAACGAAATCTTCGGCATGACGGAGGTCAACCTACCCGTCTGCCGCCCCCTGGAGGCGCCGGACGAGGCGGGCTGTTCCGGCAAGGTGTGGGACGAGTATTTCGAGGTCATCATCGCCGATCCGGAGACCGACGAGGAAGTCGCCACCGACGAGGTCGGGGAAATTCTGGTGCGCCCGAAGGAGCCTTTTTGTTTCATGGCCGGCTATAACGGCATGCCGGAGCGCACGGTGGAGACCTGGCGCAATTTCTGGTTCCACACCGGCGACGCGGGCCGGATGGATGCGCGCGGCTATGTCTGGTACATCGACCGCATCAAGGACACCATTAGGAGGCGGGGGGAAAACATCTCCTCCTTCGAGGTCGAGGCGGTGTTCCTGGACCACGACGCGGTCAAGGAATGCGCCGCCGTGGCCGTCAAGGCTTCGGAAGGCGGCGAGGACGAGGTGCTGATCTGCATTATCCTCGAAGACGGCGCCGAGCGCCCCGCGCCCGAGGCCCTG
Source organism: Alphaproteobacteria bacterium (assembly GCA_046582595.1). Classification (GTDB taxonomy): domain Bacteria; phylum Pseudomonadota; class Alphaproteobacteria. The sequence goes on from JAYGEB010000286.1 coordinate 1,727, forward strand.
CTGGACTATGCCGCCCCCCGCATGCCCTATTTCGCGGTGCCCCGCTATGTGGACTACGTGGATGAAATACCCACCACGCCCACGGCCAAGATCCAGAAGAACAAGCTGCGCGACCGTGGCCTGTCCGCCACCGCCTGGGACCGGGAGGCGGCGGGCTACAAGGTGCGGCGTGGCTAGAGCAATTTTCAATTAATCGGAGACGCTATCGCGACCCAAGTGATTGGTTCAATTGCTCTTATCTTAAGAGTCCGAGCATGTTTTAAGAGAACATGCTCTAGGGCGGCGGGTCCATGAATTGGGGGACACGTAACAAGTACATTTCCCCCTATTCACCCCGTCGGAGTATTATGGGGACATGTATTTGTTACGTGTCCCCATAATACGGTCAGACTCCCAACCATGAAAAATACCGTATCGAAACCTCTCGCCCGCACCGCCCCGGCCCTGCTGGACGAAATGACCGACCGGCAGCCGGATCGGCTAGCCCTGGTCGATGGCGAACGGCGCTGGAGCTATGTTCAATTGCTGGCCGAGTCACGATCCGTGGCCAATGGTCTGTCGGCCCTCG
>JAYGEB010000330.1:0-4631 GCA_046582595.1 Alphaproteobacteria bacterium
TATCCTAGTTATCTAGGACAGCCCCTTATAAAATTGTTCTTCTCCAGAATTTCCGTTGGTGTCAGGCGCAGGATCCCATAGCCCCGTTGCACCATCACTTCATCATGATTGCGTTCCACCTCCAACTCGTGATCGCCGCGAACCGCCTCCAGGGGGGCGGCAATTTCGATGTTGTATCGGCCGCCGAGGGGGGAGACGAGGCGCACGGCCAGGGTCAGTTCGCCTTCCGCGACGTTGGATTGGAACGGAAAGCCCGCGCTCAGCAACATTTGACGCAGCGCGGGCCAGGGATTAAGCGGCGCCTCGGCGTTCTTGTCGCCGAACGCCTTGTCGAACCTGATTTCGAAATCGTCGGGAATTAATTCACCATTTTCATCGAAAGCCGGCGGATCCTCGGCGAAACTTGAAAGCGCGGCGCCAAGGCCGCCAACGTCGCGGCAGACATCCCGGTCGCCGACGATGTGCAGGCCCAGGCGGGCCGCGCCAACCACGTCATGATACAAATCCTCGGCCCCGGCCAGGGCTTGGTTCAGGGCATCCGGCGCATCCGGCGCCAGACCGGGCAGCAGGATGATGAAATCGACCTGCCGGCCCAGGAATAAATCCGGCGTGGCGACGGTGATGCGTTCACGAACGTTTTCGGGAAATTTTCCGCGCTTGATAAATTCTCTGATCTGGTCCGCTTGGGCTGGAATTGGTGTCGCGATGCCGACGGAGCGCCGGGGCAGTCCGCGGAACAGGCCGTCATCGACCCAGGCGCGGATCAGTTTTTCGGTTTCCTTGACCTCGCCCTCGTTGATTGAGTTATTGCCGACCACGGTCATGCGGCCCGTCACGTGATGCCATTGCACGCCCAACAGATTGTCCGGTGCGTCCGAGCGCAGTTTGCGGAAGTTGGTCTGAACCACCATTGTGTTGTCGTAGAATGTCGATGACAGATATTCCGCGATGCGCGGGTGTGAACGATAATGCCCCAGCAATTGATAGACCCCCCCCGTTGGCGCCAGCAGGGCGGAGAGGTTGCCCAGGGCCGTCAGGCTGGCCGGTCGCATCGTGACCTTGGCGGCGGTCTGGGAGAATTGTCGTTTCGCTTCCCATTCGGGCGGCAGCGGAGAGAGGCGTTGATCGTGGCGGGCGGCGCCAAATACCGCCGCGCGCTTGCCCCGGTACAAGACTGGCAAGACCACGCCCAGGTCCCCAAGGTCCGCTTCATCGATGACGACCAGATCGAAATAACCGGGCTCGAGTGGCAGGGCTTGCCCCGTTTCCTCCAGGGTGGCGCTCCAAACGGGTAGCTGTTCCGCCAGTATGCCCACGGCCTGGGCCAACCGGGCCGAGCGGTGCGCGCGGGTTTCGTTAACTTCGCCCTCGTAGCGCTTGTCGATCAAATCGAAGAATGTCGCAACTTGGTTTTCCAAGACCGCCGGATCATCTTGCAGACGGTCCGACCAATAATCGCGGTATAATTCCCGCACGCCGGAGATTTTGCGCGCGGATTGGTTCATGGCCTGCAGTTCCAGGGTTCGGCAATCCTTGAAGCGGATCAGATCGCGGATCGCCGCGTCGCGTTTGGCCACGGTCTGGCGCCATTCGAAATATATGCCCAAGACCTCCAAACCGGCAGCGATGCCGGCCAATTGGTCGTCATTATCAAGGGCATCCGCCGCCTGCTCCTTGATGACCGAGGGCAGCTTCGCCACGGCGCCGCGGATCGCCGATAAAAGTTCGCCGCGGCCATCATTGCGCGACAACATTCCTTTCATCATTTTGCTAATGCCGGCGCTTTTATCACCGTTCAGAATAGCGAACTCCTCGCGCCAGCCCCGTAGTGTTTCAGTGTTGGGGCAAGGAGTTATGCGCCGGGCGGGCGGCACTCGCCCGAGTCCGAGTTCAAGTGCTTCCCGGCGCATCAGCGCATTCAGTTCATTGACCTTGGCATGCGCCGCGCGCAAAGGTTCGATGCCCTCGTTGTCGGCGACCGGCAGGCGATCGAGTTCTTCCATGTCCTTGAGAGTAGGTTTCTCTCTGCTAGGCGCCTTTTTTTCGGCGCCGTCGGCGTCATCGCCCTCATCCGCCTCGGCGGCGGGCCGTTGCATTTCGCGCAGGGTGCCGGTCAGGGCGGCGCGGCAGGCCTCATTGACCGCGCCGTCGCCAACCCGCACCACGGCCGACATCTTGCGCCCCACCCAGGCGTTCAGATGATTGGTCATGGCATCCACGGTTTCCCGGCGGCGGGCCGTGTACAGCACGCTCTGTCCATTCATCACCGCCGTGGCGATCAGATTGACCACCGTGGCCATCTGACCGGTGCCCGGCGGCGCCGTGACCGCTATAAGCCGATGCTTCATGCCGGCGCGGACCGCCTGGGTTTGGCTGTAGCCCAGGCGATGCATGTCGAACACCATGGGAGCGTCCAGGTGCGGTTGTTTCTCGTCGTCGCCCGCCTTGCCGCCGCTACCGGCGGCTTGGATGCCGCCAAGGGCGGTGGCGCCGATGCGGTGTTGGGCCTCGGCGCTGCTCAAATCATTGAGGTCCCGCAACAACGCGGAGACGGATGGCGCCATGGTGGCCGAGGCCAGGATGGCGCGGTTTCGCCATTGCATGCGGCCCAGGGCGCCGGGGGCCGTGACTTCGTCAAGTTCCGCGGGGTTGAAGCGGTCCGCCGCAAGCCCGAGGCGCTTGGCGACCATTGCCAGCTTCTCGGGAAAGGGCATGGCGGGGTCGGCGATCTTATGGGCCAAGCCTTGTATTTGCAGCGGCTCCACGCCCTGGTCCCGCAGCAGCGCGCAGTTGATTTTCAGGTAGCCATCGGGATCGGGGCACAACGCGCAATCTTCGATTTTCGCGCGCATGAGGAACAGGGGCCGTATCGAGCCGTCGGCATACTGTAAATAGGGATAGCCGTAACACAACAGGGACACGCCATAGGAGGATAGGAAACGTTCGATATTATCGTCGTCGCCGGGCAAGGGGGCGGCCCGATTGCCGTTCATGAAGATGGTTTCGGCAGTGTGCGGCAACTCCGCATAAGCCGGAACGCCGCTGGACAGGGGAATGCGCAATTCATGCAGACGTTCTTCTTCGATCGCCCACCGGCTTGTGCGCATCAGCGCCGACAGGTCCACCTCCGCCGCTGCGTCCCGGCCCGGCCCGGCATTTGCAGATTGCCGGACGTCATCGGTTTCCGCTGCCTGAAGGGCAGGCTGTGCCATTTAGCAACCCCAAATAGGAAATTTCTCTGGTGAACACTGGCGTGAATCAAACGGCCCGCGCCTGCCTCGGGAAAAAATCTAGGGGGATTCGGATAAGGTTTGGTTAACCGCGCGCCAAAAAGCCGGCGCCCCAAGGAGCGTCGGCTGAATTCAGCCAAAAATTACCAGATTATTTCTGTTTGCCGCATCTTTCAGAGAGGCGATCAGGTCATCGCGTTGGTATTGTTTCTTGACTCCGCCAAAGCCCATTATTGTTTTCGGCACCACTGTTTTAGCCTTGGCCGGAAACTTGTCCAAAGTGGTCTCGTCCCAGACGATGCCGGATCCCTCCAGGGCCGACGACTACCTGAACCCGACCTGGCATGGGCATCACCAACATGGCGGCGACGGATTGCCGCCACTGCATGGGTTTTCCGGAACAACCCGTCAACAGCCGTCACATGCCTTTACTGGTAGTTTGCGCGCCAGCCAGCCGGTGCCCGCACGACTGCCGAGCATGCCTTCACTGATGTCGAGGACCTGGGTATAGCCTCGGCTCTGAAGCAATCTGCTGGCGTGTTTCGAGCGTACCCCAGCGGCGCAGATCAGGGCGATCGGCGTGCTCTTATCGCCCTTTGTCAGTTTGGCGATGCGGCGGAGGAATTCAGCAGGTCCGCGGATGGTCCGCACGGTGGCAAGTTCAGCGCCGGCCGGAATACCGGTTTCCCGCCATTCATCCGGCCGCCGGATATCAATGATCGTGATCTCGCCGCCACGCGCCATCCGCAATGCCTGCTCCGCCGTAACGATGGTCTGCGCGCCGGCCCCGCCAGCCCAAATACAAAGGGCCAAGGTCAGAGCGTTCAGCAGGTATCGTTGCGCGAGTGCCATCATTCGATTCCTTATTTGTCAATCCGCTACCATACCGCCATCGGGGTGACGGCGTGTTCATCATTGCATCAACATCGTGTGAGTACCCTTCGCCGCAATTGGCGCATTTTGTCGCAGGGCATGTTTCTTCGCCAAGCAAAGGCCATATAAAACAGAGGGCGGGGTAATGGAGAAAGGCGCCGTCCGGTTTCGGAAATTGATAGCTGAAAGGTCAATATCATGCTGGCGAAGGACATCATGACCACGAATGTGGTTACTATTCCGCCCGAAACAACGGTTGCCGACATTGCCCAGGTCTTGATTGACAACAAAAAATCCGGCGTGCCCGTGGTGGATGAAAACGGCAGGCCGGTGGGCATGGTGAGCGAGGGCGATCTGCTGCAACAGGCGGGCTTGCGTGGCGAACGGCAACGTTCATGGTGGCTGCGGCTGGTCTCCAGCCCGGAACAGGACGCCAAGGATTTCGTGAAACAACACGGCGGCACGGCGGCGGACTTCATGACGTCAGAGATCGTCAGTGTTGCCGAGAGCGCGCCGACCACGACCATC